>JANQQO010000213.1 GCA_028289305.1 Rickettsiales bacterium
CGCTTTTCTGCTCCGATAATTTAGCGACCTGGCGCTCTGAAAATTTTTCTAACACATTCATGATTCTCTCCTTTTTATTTTTTGTGACGTTGCTGATAACGCTGCCACATATCCTCTCGCCTATTTTTTGTTATTTCTTCCGCCTGAGCTTTTCTCCAGGCTTCTATCTCGGCATGATTTCCGGACAACAACGCCTGCGGAACCTTGTGATTCCGCCATTCTGCCGGTCTTGTATACTGTGGATATTCCAACAGACCAGAAAAGGCGCCGTGACCAAAACTCTCTTCTACCACCGCCGAGTCGTTACCTATTACACCAGAAAGCTGTCTAACACAAGTGTCAATCACTGTTATTGCAGCAATTTCTCCACCTGAGAGGATATAGTCGCCAATACTGATCTCTTCGATGGGGTAGTGATCGAGAATGCGCTGGTCGATGCCTTCATAGCGGCCGCAGAGAATGGCGATATGTTCTTGAGCGAGGAGTTCTTGGCTTTTTTCTTGGGTAAACAGGCTACCGCGGGGGGACATATAGAGGAGTTTTGGCGGTGAGGGAGTGTTGGTGAGGAGAGAATCTAGCGCGTCTCCCAGCACATCCGGGCGCATGACCATGCCGGCACCGCCGCCGAATGGGCGATCATCCACTGTGGCGTGTTTATCGGTTGCAAAATTGCGGATATCGACGGTGTTTAGCGACCAGATGTTTTCCTGCAAGGCCTTGCCGGCAAGCGATTGGCCTAAGGGGCCGGGAAACATCTCTGGAAACAGGGTGCAGACAGTGACATTCCACATGGGTTATTGCTCCTTCACCGTGATGATATCAGGCGGGGTGATGTAAAGATAGCCCTCGTTTACATGGATTTCAGGAATGGTGTCTTTGTTGAAGGGCAGCATCTCGGTTTTATTATCTGGAGTGAGGATTTCTAGGATATCCCCAGCGCCAAAATTATGGATGGCGATGATGGTGCCGTAGGGCGTGTTGTTTTGGAGGCGCGCTTCAAGGCTGATGAGGTCGGCGTGATAATAATCACCCTCTGTTGGCGCAGGGAGAGCCTCGCGCGGGATGAAGAGCGGGGTGTTGATATAGCGCTCAGCTTCAGTGCGGTCAGACACGTTTTCTATCGTGCCGATGAGGAGCTGCTTGGCCTGGCCGGTGATGGTGAGCGGAATGGCAGCGCCGGCATCGGTATATAAGGGCCCGTAAGCGGTGAGATCAGTCGGATTTTCGGTGAAGCTTTTGACTTTGACCTGGCCACGAATGCCATGCGCGGCGGTGATGAAGCCTATTTGTACGCGCTCCTGTGGGGATGTTTTTTTCATGGTGTAGTATTTATTTATATTTTACTGGATCCCCCTGCTTGTTCGCTAACGCTCACGCACGGTTTTTGCTATCCCACTCTTGTCATCCTCGTGGCGCGAAAAGTGCGCTGCAGTTTTCGTGAACACGGGGATCCATTGGGAAGCAAAAACGCGTGCCAGGGGGATGACACATATAAGAGAAAATACGTATAAAAGGAAATACGAAAAGTGCTACGCTGCGTCGTCGGATTTTTTCTCTTCTGCGGGAGCAGATTCTTCTGCAGCTTCTGCTTTAGGTGCTTCTTCTTCAGAAGCAGCTTCCTCTTTAGGCGCCTCTTCTGCTGCAACCTCTTCTTTAGGAGCCTCTTCTTGAGCGGGTTCAGCAGCTTCCTCTTGAGGGGCGTCTTCCTTTGCTTCTTCTGCAGGGGCTTCTTCCGCCTTTTCTGGCTCAGCCGGAGCATCTTCTGCTTTTTCTGCCTCAGGGGCTGGCTCGTCTTTTGTTTCCTCAGCAGGGGCTTCTTCAGACGAGGATTCTTCTGCGGCTTGTTGTTCTGCTTCTGCAGCTTCTGCTGCGGCTTTTGCTTCCGCCTCAGCGGCAGCGGCCTCTTCAGCCTTAGCTTTTTCTTCAGCGGCTTTCTTCTCAGCTTCTGCTTTCTTACGCGCCTCTATTTCTTCGCGCTTAAGCTCGATCACGTTACTACGCTTGGTGTTAATTTCCTTCACATGCGAGTTATCTTGCCCGATATTCGCGGCGTTTAGGAAGGTTGTAACGCGCTCAGAAGGAATCGCACCAACGGAAAGCCAGTGTTCCACACGTTCTTGTTTGAGTTGCACGCGGTTTGGATCATCCTTGGCAAGCAAGGGGTTATAGGTGCCGATTTTTTCGATAAAACGGCCATCACGCGCATAACGCTTATCGGCCACTACAACACGATAAAACGGGCGCTTTTTGGTGCCACCGCGGGCTAAACGTATCTTTACACTCATAAATATTCTACCCAAATAGTCGTTAGGGGCCGTGGATATAGTGGATTTTAAAAAGAAAGTAAAGGGATTAATTGGGTAAATGGGGAATAGATTATGGACGCGGTGGGATGTTGGTATCTGGGCCTTTTCCTGTTGGATCTGGTTTAACTCTATCGCGGAAACTTGAGGTGGGTGGAGCGGGGGTGAGTTTTTTACTTTGTGTGAGCAGTTTTGTTACTGCTTTTTGTGTGGCTTTTAGAGCCTGCTCTGTTGGAAAATTAAGGTGATCTTCTTTGGGAAGCTGTGATGCGCGTTTTTTAATCTCCTTTGCGGTGTTTTGCATCTGCATGTTAAGGCCACCAAGGCCGGTATCGAGCTCTCTTAGAAGCGTTGGATCTTTTTTATTAATTTTCTGCAACAGTGTGGGATTGGCTTTGTGTAAAGCTACTACAACGCGAGCTAAATCATCCATGCGTAGCGGTCCTTCTTCTGACAGATGCGTATCGTAACGCATGGTATGAAGCAATTCTGCTTTTTGTGAGGCATTATTTAGCTCCTCGATCGCTTTTACTATCGTTGGAGTATCTCTTCTCGGAGAGGATTCTTCTTCGGAATAGTTAGGGTCATTGTATTTCTTGTGTCTGTGGTTTTGAAGTAGAAGAATGCTTGTAATAGCAACCAACGCAGAAAGCAATATGGCCGTTTCTTTTCTATACTCATATGTTTCAGAAAGCTTTTCAATTAATGATTCTAATACTGGCTTAAGAACAAATATGCAAAAAGATGCTGTTATTAAAATCTCTTTATTTGCCTCCCTCGAAGAGGCGGATGCAAATTTATCATGCTTAAGGGGGTGATGCTCCAGACTTTCATCCATGATTATTTTTGCGCGCTCACGCAGAGGCGTCCCTTCCGGTATTTCTAAAGGGTCATCCCAAAATAATCTTTCTGACATAACTTCACCCTAACCCAATTAACTATCCGGTTAAAGTGTACTGTATTTTAAGGGGTTTTGGAAGTGTTGGAAGGGGGTGGCAGGCGGATTTAATCAAACATGCTGAGGAAGTTTTCGATCATTTTAAAGAAGGTGCGGAGGAGGATGTAAAAACCGATCATCCCAAAGAAGCCGAGGAAGAGCTGGAGCCAGAGCGATTGATCAAGAAACCAATTGAACGGCTTGGCGAGCTCACGCGAGAACGGCAGGAGCTTATCCAACGCGCTGGCGAAGAAGAAATAGGCATTAAGGAGGGTGGTGGTGAAGAAAGAATCAAACATCAGCGCCTCTCAAACGGGATGAGCGCAAAAATGGCGACGAGGATGAAGAAGCTGATGCTGAATGCGGAGGCGCCAAAAAGGATTTGTGCCCAGAGAGGCAAGGAGAGATAGAACTCCCAGAGCTCAGCAAGATTCTGGATTTTACTGACTTGTACGATGAAATCCGGCAACACATCCATAACTCTTATGGAAGCATCAGGCGTCGGATTTTGCAAGTTTTTCTTTGCGGTATTCTGCGGCGCGTTTTTCTTTGTTTTCTTGCTGCTGCTCGGTGATGGCAAGGGCGTCTTTGGGTACGTCTTTGCGGATAGTGCTCCCCGCCCCGATGATGGCCCCCTGCCCTATGGTGAGCGGCGCGATGAGATTGGCGTTGGAGCCGACAAAGACGTCATCCGCAATGGTGGTTTGGGATTTGGTGTAGCCGTCATAGTTGCAGGTGATGACCCCGGCACCGATATTGGTATTTTTTCCAACGCTCGCATCGCCAACATAGCTGAGATGATTGATTTTTGCTCCGGCGGCGATATCGGCTTTTTTCAGCTCGACGAAATTGCCAATATGTACCTCCGGCGCCAGGGTGGTGCCGGGGCGGAGGCGAGCGAAGGGGCCAATAATAACGTTTTCTGCGATGGTAGCGCCTTCAATATGTGAGAAAGAGCGGATTTCGGTGTTAGCGCCGATGGTGACACCAGGGCCGAAGACGACATGCGGGTGGATGACAACGTCTTGGCTGAGGGCCGTATCGTGATGGAGGAAGGTGGTTTCTGGGCTTAAGAGCGTGGCACCGGCAGTGAAGGCTTGCTCACGGAGCCGGGTTTGCATGACGGCTTCTGCAGCCGCAAGCTGAGCACGGTTATTCACACCGAGCACTTCCGATTCAGCGGCGATGACGGTGTCGACGCGCAAGTTTTGCGCACGGGCGTGGCTAACGATATCGGTGAGGTAATATTCTTTCTTGGCGTTGTTATTCGTGAGCTCAGAAAGGAGCGGCAGGAGATGCGCATTTCTTACGGCCATGACGCCGGAATTGCAGAGATGAATAGCACGCTCGGCTTCGTTGGCATCTTTTTCTTCAATGATCGCCTGCAGGGTGCCGTCTGCCTCTTGCAATAAACGGCCATAGCCGGTGGGATTGGCGGCTTCAAAGCCAAGCACGGTGATGGCCGTGCCGGGCGAGGTGGCGGAGAGGATGATTTCTGAGAGCGTATCGTGCTGGATGAAGGGGGTATCGCCATAGAGGATGAGGGTGATACCATCAGGATCCTTCTCTTGCGCTTCTTTTATGTGCGATTCAGCACGTTTTACCGCATCGCCGGTGCCGAGGCGCTCTTCTTGTACTACAAAAGCGAGGTTGGCGGCGATAGCGGCGCAGGATGCTTCAACAGGCGTGCTGTCTGGGCCGGTGACGACAATGGTTTTGCGTGCGTTAATGCTGTTTACCGTCTCCAAAACATAATGCAGCATGGGCTTTCCGGCGATGGGGTGCAGCACTTTGGGGATGCTGGAGCGCATACGCGTGCCCTGCCCTGCGGCAAGAATGATAGCGGTGGTATCAGTATCAGGAAGTTCGTAAGTCATGTATTTTCATAGGGTTTCTGGGGTGTTTATACAGCGAAAGAGGTTGTGATTCAAGCCATGCGCTGATACACTGCGTCATCCATATAGTAAACGTCATCGCGAGGAGTTTGCTATTAGACATAGTAAACGACGCGGCGATCCATTAATTGCTTACACTGGATTCCAGCTTCCCCCTTCGCTAAAGCTCTGAAGGACAGGTTTGCTGGAATGGTATATCTGGATTGCTTCGTCGCTACGCTCCTCGCAATGACGCTGGTATATAGGGTATAGGGATATTTGACAAGAGGTAGGTGATGACACTGGGTGTGATAGAAGCCGTGGTGCTGGCGACCCTGTTGGTGGCGGGGTTCGTGGGTGCATTTTTCTTTGGTGAACGACGGAATAAACGCGCTGCGATTGATGCAGAGGCATATAAACGCTTGCTGGAAGGCGCAGAGGCCGAGCGGGCGGATGCGCTGGAGAAATATGCCGTAGCCGAAGCCGCGCGCGAGGCGGCGGAGAAAGAGGTGGTGCGGGCAGAGGAGGAAATGCGTGCGCTAAAAGCGCAGATGGCGGATTGGGAGAAGACGAAAGAGGAGCATCGCGAGGCGGTGAAGGCGTCGGTGCTCGAAAGTACGCGGGCGATTTCGAATAAATTACTCGATGATCATAAGCGCGAGGCAGAAGCGCATAAGCGTGAGAGCGAAAAACGCGTGAAAGAGACAACGGTGCAGCTGCAGCAACAGTTTGAGCGGGTGTTTGGCTCAATGGATACGCTATTCGGGCAGATTAAAGAGCTGGAAGTGGTGCGGCAGGCGTTTTTGCACCCGTCCGGCGCGGGGGATTTGGGCGAGGTGATTTTAAAGAATATCTTTGAGGCCTCAACCTTGCGCGAAAATCAGGATTATTTCCTGCAATATGTAGTGGAAGGGCCAAAAGGCAATGTGCTGAAGCCGGATGCAGTGGTGTCGCTACCGGGTAATAGCGTGATGCTTGTGGATAGCAAGGCATCGAAATTTTTCCTGGAATTGGCGGAGGCAGAACGCAGCGGGGATGCTGAGACGGTGAAGCATGCAGAAGCCGGGTTAAAGCGCAGCATGCAGGAGCATTTGAAGGGGTTAGAGATACGGGAATATAAGGAAGCCTTTGAATGGCAAGGAAAAAAAGGTGGCAAGGCCATGGGGCAGATGCCGGTGGGGGATGTGACGTTGCTGATGTTTATCCCGTCTGAATCAGCGCTAGAGCGCCTGCGGCAGCTGGACCCTGCTTTTATGGAGCGGGCATGGAAAGCGCAGATTGTGCCGGTGGGACCGGCCGGGCTGGTGAATGAGCTATTGCGCTCGCGGATGCTGATCGCCAATGCGAAACAGGAAGAACATTTTGAGGAAATACGCGCAGAAGTGATGCAGCTATTAAAGAGTGTGGGGACGCTGCACGGGCATTCTGACGAGCTGGGGCGCGGTATTAAGAGCTTGTTCCAGAAATATGACCGGCTGGCGGGCTCGTTCAATCGCACGTTTATTGCGAGCGTGAAGCGGCTGGATCAATGGGGGATTAGCCTGCCGAAAGATAAGGAATTACAGCGTCTTAATAGGTATCAATTCGTAACGCAGGATATTGAGGGCGACGGCGCAGCACTGGAGGATGAGGCAGCAGAGTCTGGCGGTGCGGATGTGAAGAAGATCGAAAAATTGGCGGGGTAGGTTCTATATCTCTCTACTTCGTCATTGCTAGCGACTACAAGGAAGCGAAGCAATCCAGAAATTTCTCTTCTCTAATCACTAGATTGCTTTGTCGCTCCGCTCCTCGCGAGTGACGGAGGAAGGTTCTCCCGCGGGGATTTTTTATTTTTATACATCTTCACATTATATCCACCGTTGGCGTAACCTTCTTAAGTGTTTTCACGAATAAGGAAACAATACTGTTTCATAATGGGTTAGCCCTGTGTAGAATACTGTTTATAAAAGTCCCATATCTATCTGCTAATACAGACCGTGCCGAAGAAAAAAGACGATACAGAAACGCTGATTGATACCCTGGTGGAAGATGCCACGCCGGTGAAGAAATGTGTCTCACCACTCGGCTGTGCGGCGTTATGGGTAGGATTAACTGCGTTGGTGTTCTTTGTGTTAGTGCCAATGGTAGGGATTCGCCCCGATATTGATGCAAAATCGGAAGATACGCTATTTATTATGGAAATGGCGGCGCTGTTAGTTGCCGGCCTATGTGCGATTATTGCCGCACTCTCGCTGAGTATCCCCGATGACCGTCCGCGCTATGCGGAATATACACTTCTTGGCGTGACGGTGGCCATCTGGGTGGCACTAGTGGTATCTTCAATCCTATTCAGCACGCAAGAGGAGCTGTTTAGTGAGATACAGCGTGTAAATCCCGGCTTTTCCTGTGCACGTAATGTCTTGATGTTTGGCGCTATACCAGCGCTTGCTGCGATTTATTTTATTCGTAAGGCCGCACCCACACATTACCGCCTTATTGCCTTCACGGCCATACTCGGCGCATTCTCATTTGGGGTATTTGGCTGCCGTATGCATTATGGAGATGTATCGATGTACATCCTGATATGGCAGTACTCTCCGGCAATTATCGCTGCAATCATTGCTATATTAGTGGCTGAGCGCTTGTTGCGCTGGTAGGGTTTAGATAAAGTCAGCGTCGACTTCAACAAGGATGTTGAGCTGAGCAGTGCCGCCGTTGCCGTCATCGGCGGTGATGGCAAAGTTATGTGTGCCCTCTTCGAATATAGTAGCAGCAAAACTACCTGCGCCAGTGCTATCATTATAGTTAAGTGCAGATTGGTCAAAAAGACCCTGGTTAGTGAAATCCACAGTCAGTGCATCACCATTTGCATCACTTACATTAAAGTTGAAATTCAGCACATCATTTACACCAACGCGGAAGCTGTAATCATCTGGATTTTGTTGCCCGCCACCATTAAAGACCGGGTTATAATTCCTTTCTGCAACATCGAAGACCAAATTCATGGTATCGCTTGCTCCAGAAGAATCTGTTGCGGTAACCGTATAGTTGAAAACACCCCATTCATCCGAATAAGCCGCCCCATAAACCCAGATACCTTGTGCTGTTACATCAAAATCGACTGCATCAAAAGCGCCTAAATCGCCTTGGATGGTATATGTAAGACTATCCCCATCAGCATCTGTTGCACTGAAAGTTTGGTTAATGCCGAAACTATTTGGCAAATCTAGCGTCATGGTATCTTGGCTAAACACAGGGGCGCTATTTCCGCCTGAGCTACCACCAGAACCTCCACTTCCGCCAGAACCACCGCTGCCACCGTCGGAAGATACAATATCACCCGCTCCGCCATTACCGCTAGAGCTGCTACCACCGTTGTCGCCTGAACCGCCGAAACTAATATCTCCTGGGTTAATTGTATCTGCGCCGCCGCCGCCAAATACCGCACCACCTTTTCCACCACTAACAACACTATCGTCATCACCACCTATGCTTGTGCCGCCGCCGAAGCCATTCTCCCCTTGTGTTATTCCATCGTCAGCAAATTCGGTGCTTTCATCTGGTACATCATCGTCAGCAACGCTATTTCCTACCGTATTATTGTTTTGTGGTGGGGGTGTAACATCGGTACTGGCAAGAATTTCTAAATCATTACTGTCCGCTGCATCGCCAGCAGGAGTAGTGTTGTTATTATCGCCCACATCATTACCTGCAACGGTGATAGGGCCCGTATTAAGATCCACATCACCACCAACGCTGCTATTGGGTGCGCTCGTAGTTGGAACAGAGCCAATGCCAGAAATTGTTCCAGCAGTTACGATCGGCGCATCAGAAATAGGGTTCGCATCATAGATACCGATCAGGCCATTGCCAGAGCTGCCAACCGTAATGCCATTGGCAGGAGACATATTAGCCAATTGCGTCACTTCTAAGCTAGCGGTGTTGATAGGGGTCACTTGCAAATTAGGAGAAACAAGCGTTGAAGTAAGCGCAGTGCTAATAACAGCGGCTTCAGTTATAGAGCTTGATTGTGGGGTTACAGGGTTGCTTTGCGCAATTTGGGTTTGGGTATCAGCAGGTGTTTCGTTTACACTGTTTTGTGGCGAGATCAGCCGGTCTAATTCCAGCTGTGCCACCATCGTATTCTGTTGCAGCGTTACAGGAATGGCGAATACCTGCTCATTCGCAACAAATGGCAAGCCATCCACCACATCCTGCAACAACACATGGGCGTTGATTGTGATATTTCCATCCATGAAATTCGTCACAATCACCATTTCGTTCGATAGGAAGTTTTTCACTGCTTCCACCGCACCAGAGATATATACCGTACCATCTGGAGCAATCTCTACGATGACTCCTTCTGGCACATCATCCAGCGCTACCTTGTGACCATTTTCAGAAACATTAAACGATACCGAGACATGCTGGTCATCGGCCGCATCCAGGCGTTCCACCAATGTACTTAAATCAACGGAGATTTTTTCTGTCTTCTCACCACCGGCAGCAGGCTCCAGCTCGGCAAGTGCCTTTATGGCATCTTCCTCGGATACTACCGCCTTCTGTGGCGTAATAGCATTCTCCTCAAGCAGTGCCATCGTAAGTTTCTCCCCTGTGGGCCAGTGCGTATACATTGCTACTGTATTTCACCTTCTAATCCCCCGCTATGTTTAAACTGAACCCTAGTTTGCTATAGTAGCAGAAAAAGGTTAAAAAAACGTTAAATTGTCACATAAAATTGCAAAAACGTTCTACCTAGATTAACCTCGGGTTGAAAACTGCCTTAAAAACATACACTTCAGCGGGAATTGAATTGTATCTTTTTTGTATTTAAGCAGTATTTTGTTAAAATCCAATCTTTTTAGATGTTGAAGTAAAATGCCTGTTTGTCAGTATGTTAAAGCTAAAAAATAAGGGGTTTTATTAAGAAAACTTGACGCTTAAAAAGTAAACGCCCTGAAAATCCTATGGTAATACCGTCTTTTTTGTAACCAAACAGTATCCGCAAGCGAATACACAGGCTATAAACCATTCTTCCATATTTATCAAGAATAAAACCAATATGTTAAGGAGACTCGTATGACGCACCCCGCCCGATTTTTTAAAGGTTTTTTCGCTGCCGCTGCTGCCATGATCATGGGAGCACTGTTATTTACCTACCAACACACCGCGCATGCCGCGCTACAAGTGGGGCAACCCGCGCCAGATTTTACCCTTCCCGGTAGCGATGGTGCAACGCATAGCCTAAGCCAGCATAAGGGAAAAGTGGTTGTTCTTGAATGGTTTAATAAAGACTGTCCGTTCGTACGCAAGCATTATGATGAGGGCGCCATGCAAAAGCTCCAGCAGCAATATACGGCGCAAGACGTTGTGTGGCTCTCGGTGGTCTCTTCCGCAGAAGGAAAACAGGGGCATCTCGCCACGGCTGAGGCCGCTGTCACAGTAAAACAGGAAGAAAAAGCAAACCCCACTGCCATGTTGCTTGATCATACAGGCGATACCGGCCGGCTATATGGTGCCAAAACCACGCCGCATATGTATATCATCGATGAAACAGGTGTATTGCGCTACCAGGGCGCGATTGATAGCATCGCCTCGGCCAAATCTTCTGACATTGCTGATGCCACGAATTACGTGCAACAAGCCCTCGATGAACACGCCGCCGGTAAGCCCATCTCCGTAGCCGTCACCAAGCCATATGGCTGCTCGGTGAAGTACTAAGCTTTTTAAATTAGAATATAAAAAAGGCGCGGTGGGTTTCCAACGCGCCTTTTCGAGTAAAAGAAGTAGATAGTTTAGACTAGCTTGCTTCTTCTAATTTTAGGTTAACTGCGGATTGGCGGCCTTTATTGGTCGCAATTTCGTAGCTGAGTTTTTGCCCTTCTTTGAGCTCAAAAATGCCTGCTTTTTCAACAGCACTAATGTGCACGAATACGTCACTATCACCTTCTGTAGGGGCAATGAAGCCATATCCTTTATTGGGGTTGAACCATTTAACGGTACCTTCTGCCATAATATAATCTCCTTAAATTGGCTATATAGGGCGCACCACTTTTGTGCGGCGCACAAAGCACGACACTTACTCAAAACTGTTGGCACTTCTAGTTCATGCAAGGAGATCAGATGATCGTGACACCCCGTGGGATGTATTGCCTTAGAGACGCCTTCAAACGCTTAGGGGCAGAGCCCCTTAGGAGCAGTTATGCTGTACTTATGGGGCGGTGTATAGCGCGTTCTGCCTGTAATTACAAGGAGAATCTATTTTTTTAAGGGCGTGCTAGATCCTCTTCCTGTGTATTGCGGGTAGGGTATGGCTTAATTTTTTTTATTTGGGCTTTTATTTTTTGCTGCGCGTGCCAAAGATCATAGCTGCGCTGCATATTGATCCACAATTCTGGTGTAGTGTTAAACGCCTTTGCAAGTTTTAGGGCCATTTCAGGGCTGATGCCTGCGTGTTTATTGACAATATCAGAAAACGTCTTTCGTGAGATGTGCAAATCTTTTGCAATCTGGGTGACGGTCAGCTTCAAAGGCAGCAAATAATGTTCTTTAATAATTTCTCCTGGGTGACAAGGGTTATGCATTTGCATGATCGTTATCTCCTTTAATGTGGGTCTTCGTAGTTAACATTATACGCGTGACCATTTTTGAACGTGAATGTAATTCTATAATTACCACTAACATCTACTGACCAAACGCCTTTTCTTTTACCTTTATATTGATGCAGTCGTGCCCCCGGATAATTCATATCTTCCAGTTCAGCAGCGCCGTTAAGTTGCGTTAACACTCTTGCGATCTTTTTTGCATATCGTGATTCTATTCCTTTGGTCGACCCTTTTGTAAAAAATAACTCCAGCCCTTTATGAGAAAAGTTTTTTATCATGTATAATAAAGTGTATAGTGTAACGTTACACGTGTCAATTTTTAATAAGGCGACGGGTGAGGAAGATGAAGAATACATTGCCGATGGCGGTGAAGAGGAAGATGTGGATAACGGAAAGATGGAGGGAGTAAAGTAGCAGAATAATGAGGGCCGATAACACCATGAACAGGGCGTTTAGGATGTTGTTAAAACTGATGACACGGGCACGCCAGGCCGGGTCGGCGATGTGCTGGAGATAGGCATAAAGCGGAACGGCGTATACGCCACCACAGAGGGCTATAGTGGTTAGAGCGAGGGTGATGAGGATGTTGTGGGAGGAGGAAAAGAATTCAGCGACGCCGATGAGAGAGGGTGTGGCGGCGGGTGTTGGACTTAAAGCTATTAAGGCGAGGATGGTAAGGGTGAGCCCTGCCCCACCGAGAGGTACATAGGTGAGGCGGATGGTGCCGCGAGTGAGGACATAGCACAGCAGCGCGCCAAGGGCGATGCCAATGGAGAAGGCGGCAAGAAAGACGGTCGCGACCTCTTCATTACCGCCAGTGATTTCTTTGGCGTAGATAGAAAATTGTG
>JANQQO010000231.1 GCA_028289305.1 Rickettsiales bacterium
GAGCACATAATGCTTAAAAAAGCAGGGTATGCAGCTGCTACAGCGGCAGCGCGCGCGCCAATACGTATTCAGCCGGAAGTGTTGCAGCCACTGGTGATATTGGAGGCGCGTGAACCAGCCGTGTGGAACCCAGAACAGGCGCTCACATGGCTACAAGCAGGCGATGCTAAAGATGCGGATTCACCTATGGCAAAGGCACAGCTGGCGAATCAGCTGTTCACTATCATGGAAGGGCTCGGGCATGACATACCGGAACAGGCCTGGGCAGCGCTTTCTCGCATTCCTACTACAGCGCCGGCGCACGCGCCCCACTCTGCTGCGCCCGCATTGCTCTGGCGTTTAGAAGAGGCGGCGATTGGCGAGCGCGTGGGTGAAGTGGTGTTACTCAGCTTGGTATTGCTCGAATCACCACCAGATGTTCTAGCACTTAGCCGCATTCTGCGCGCATTGCGCCAGGTGGGGCTGGAGAGGGATGCTGAAGCGATTGCACTGGATATGCTGCATGTGGAGCTGCCATGAATGCCGATGTGGAGCGGTTCTTAGAGATGATGAGCGCAGAGCGCGGCGCAGCGAAGAATACGCTACAGGCCTATCAGCGGGATTTAGAGGATTTTGCTGATTTTGCCCAGAAAAAAGCGGGTGGCAAAGCACTAAGCGCGCTGGATACTAAAGAATTGCGGAAATATTTGCAGCATTTGCATAGCCACGGCATCAGCGCCAGTAGCAGCGCCCGCAAACTCTCCGCCTTACGGCAGTTCTATCAGTTTTTATACAGTGAAGGACTGTGTGCGAGCGATCCGACCGCGGGGCTCGATAGCCCAAAACAAGCGCGGCATTTGCCAAAACATTTGCAGGAGGATGAGGTAGAGCATCTGCTGAGTACAGCTGCTGAGGATAGCTCTGCTGAAGGCGTGCGGCTGCATGCGCTGCTGGAGATTCTCTATGCCTCGGGCTTACGGGTATCGGAACTCGTGGCGCTAAAACTCTCGCATTTACAACGAGAGCCCGATGGCAGCTTAAAACCGTTTATGCTGGTGACAGGAAAGGGCAACAAAGAGCGGCTCGTGCCGCTCAATGATTCGGCATTGGCAGCAATCCAGCGCTATATGGCGCTGCGGGATGGTTTTGTGAAGAAAGGAGTACATTCGCCGTGGCTCTTCCCTTCCGGCAGCAAAAGCCAGCATCTGACGCGGCAACGCCTGGGGCAATTATTAAAGCAGCTTGCGATAACGGCGGGTATTGCGCCGGAACGGGTATCACCGCATGTGTTGCGGCATTCTTTTGCAAGCCATTTGCTGAAAAACGGCGCAGATTTACGCGTGCTACAAGAATTATTAGGGCATTCAGATATTTCGACAACGCAGATTTATACGCATATTGCCAATACGCATCTGCAGCAACTGGTAGAAACCGCACATCCACTAGCCAAGAAGGGATATAGAGCATGACCGCATCCACGCCACTTTCCGGACCTGAACTACCGCCTGCTTCGGGAGAAAGCGCCAAGCATTTGGTGATTTTTTTGCATGGGTTCGGGGCTGACGGGCATGACTTGATCAGTATTGGTGCGGAATTAGCGCATCAATTTCCTGATACACATTTTGCGGCACCCAACGCGCCTTTTCCCTGTGATATGGGACCCTTTGGCTATCAATGGTTTAGTTTGCAAGATCGTTCGCCGGAAGCGTTGACGGAAGGCGCGGTTATGGCAGCACCCACACTGGATGCGTATATTGATCAAAAGCGTGACCAGCTAGGGTTAGGGGATAGCGATATCGCGCTTTTTGGTTTTTCACAAGGCACTATGATGGCGCTTTTTGTGGCCCTGCAACGCAAACAGACATGTGCAGGGATTTTGGGGTATTCTGGAACCTTGGTGGGAGAAAAAATACTGGAAGATCAGACCATTAGCACCCCTCCGGTGTGTCTTGTTCATGGTAATATGGATGATGTGGTGCCCTTCACGGCAATGGAAGATGCAGAAAACCTGCTCACATCGTATAGAGTACCGGTAAAAACCCATGCCAGACCTGGATTAGGGCATGGAATTGATGCAGAAGGGCTGCGAATTGGGGCGGATTTTTTGGCTTCTATATTGAAATAAGACCGTTTCTCGCGACTTTCCTTATGATTTTCCTCCCTTTTCGTGGTATACTGGGGATGTGTGTTCACCAGGTAGGAGGACGTGGTTATGGCATCTTTTGAAAAAATGTTACAGGATTATCGGCTGACAACGGCGGATATTCTGTATCACCTCCCTGATCATCCAAGCTTGTTGCAGCATTATATCTGGCAAGAATTGGATATTGCACCCGAATTTCCGGTGCTGAATAAATTTCTGCATTTCTGGGAGCGCCAGCTGGACGGGAAATTGCACTCGGTGACCGTAGCCAGCTGCGAGCTCATTAAACCTTCTGACATTCAATTTGCCGACGGTGAGTTTCGCCTGCATTAATGGGCAACATCACGGCTAGCGCTTGCTTTTAGCGCCATCCTCGCTTATGGTGCGCCTCTTTGTTGAACCGTGAATTCTGGCACTATGCGCGTTGTGAATACCATGTTTGGCTGCGGGTTAGGCGGCATTGAGCAGGCATTTATCGATTATACCGAAGCGCTGCTGCTAGAACGCAACCATGTGACCGCCATCACGCAACCACAGGCACAGATTTTAGGCACGTTGGAGGGGTTGCGGAACAACCCGTTGCTGCGTATTGAACGCGTGCGCAATATGTGGGTGTGGGATTTGCTGGCAGTGCATCGCTTACGGCAGATAATGAAGGAGGCAGAACCTGATGTGGTAGTGACGCATGGTGGGCGAGCGGCCTCACTGATGCAGAAGGCCGCGGCGCATCTCTGCCCAGTGATTGGGGTGGCGCATAATTACAGTACTAAGCGTTTACTCAATCTGGATGCGGTGTTTGCGATCACTGAGGATATTGCAGCGCATGTAACGCAGCAGGGATTTCCCGAATCACGCATTCACGTGGTGCCGAATATGATTGCGATGCCAGAAACACTGCCAGCGCCGCGGACCGCCTATCGCGATCCACCGGTGATTGGTACGATGGGACGCGCGGTAAAGAAAAAGGGATTTGATGTGTTTATCCGCGCGCTTGGCGCACTGCACGAAAAAGGCGTAGCGTTTCATGCGGTAATTGGCGGTGAGGGTGAAGAGTTAAAAGCGCTAGAGGCGCTGTGTACGACATTAGGCATTTCTGACCACGTACATTTTCCAGGCTGGGTGAAGAATAAGGCGACGTTTTTCGACATGATCGATATTTTCTGTTTGCCGTCACTGCACGAACCTTTTGGCATTGTTTTATTGGAAGCATTCTTACATGGCGTGCCCGTGGTTACGTCTGATAGCGAAGGCCCACGCGAGATTGCCACGCATGGGAAAAACGCGCTGGTAACCGCAAAAGGCGATGTGGATGCGCTGGCAAAACAGCTGCGACTGCTGATGCACGACCCAGCGCTGGGGCAAAAACTTAGCACAGCTGGGGTTGATACCGTAAAAGAGCGTTACGATATACAAATAGTGGCTGGAAAATTACATACATGCATCGAACAGGTGGTGAAATGAGCACAGACCAGGTCTATATTCCCTTAGAAGACAGAGGCTTATTAGCCATCTCTGGTGCAGATGCCCGCACGTTTTTGCAAGGTATTATCACCAATGATGTGAAAAAACTACGGCCAGATCAGTCGATCTATGCATGCCTGTTAACGCCGCAAGGCAAGTTTCTTTTTGATTTCTTTCTCTGTGAAATGGACGGGAAAGTGTTTCTGGATATGGATAAGGAGCGCTTACCCGCTCTGGTGCAGCGACTTACTATGTATAAATTACGCTCTGATGTCACGATTACGGATGTATCCGAAGAATATGCAGTGAGCGCATTATTGGGAGAAAAAGTGTTTGCTGAAGCAGATTTAGACCGCACACCCGGGCGCACCAAAGTATTTTGCAAAGGCATTGCGTATATTGATCCACGGGATCCAGCCCTATTTGCACGGAGCATTATTGAACGCAATAATCACTTCCAAGCATTTGAAGCAAAGGAATTTTTTCTAGGTGATGAAGAGGTGTATACGCGCCTGCGTATCCAGCACTGCGTACCGGATGGAACGCAGGATCTGATACCAGAGAAATCTTTCCCCTTACATTTTGGCCTGGATGCGCTGCATGCGATTGATTACGATAAAGGCTGCTATGTGGGGCAGGAAGTGACTGCGCGCACAACGCATCGTGGTGTAGTGCGGAAAACACCGGTGACTGTGCACGGTGACGGAGATTTGCCTGAAATAGGAACGCCGATTACGGCAGAAGAAAAAACCGTAGGCGAACTGCGTTCACGCAGTGGAGACATTGGTATTGCGCTGATAGAAACCGCAGCGCTAGACGAAAAGCTACGCGCTGGTGACGTGGCGCTGCAGGTGACTATGCAGCGGAAGAAATAATATCTTCTTCAATATCAGAGTGATATTTATCTTCTTTAATGTGAAGATTTAATTCTTTCAAGAGCGGAGTCAGGCCTGATCCTGTTGCTGCAGAAATACATGCCACTGTTTTTCCAGTCATTTTTTCAAGCTGTGCCCTTTTCTCCTGCACCACAGAGAAATCCAATGCATCGCATTTATTTAAGGCTATAACCTCTTGTTTATTATAAAGTTCATCGCGATAGTTTAATAACTCTTCCCGGATCAATGTATAGTTTTTTATGACATCATCTGCAGTCGCATCAACCAAGTGCAACAACACCCGGCACCGCTCAATATGCTTTAAGAACCGATGGCCAAGTCCGTGCCCCTCACTCGCACCCTCGATGAGCCCTGGAATATCGGCCACAACAAACTCTTCGCCGTCACTATAGGCTACACCAAGCTGCGGCTTTAGCGTGGTGAACGGATAATCCGCAATTTTTGGCTTTGCGCGGCTCACACGGCTGAGTAGCGTAGATTTCCCGGCATTAGGAAGCCCCACCAACCCTACATCAGAGAGCAATTTTAGCTTGAGCCAAATCCATTTTTCTTCACCCGCCCAACCCAGCGTAGCGCGGCGCGGCGCCTGATTGACCGAGGTTTTAAAGTGGTGATTACCATGCCCCCCTGCCCCACCTTTAGCGATGAGCACGCGTTCGCCAGGTTCGGTGATATCAGCAAGCAGCGTTTCGCCATCTTCCCAAAACACCTGCGTACCTACCGGCACGTGTATTGCGAGGTTTTCTGCGGAAGACCCGGTACGACGCTTACCCATGCCATACTGGCCGTTTTTTGCACGAAAATGTTGCTGGTAGCGAAAATCGATCAGCGTATTCAGCCCGGCAACGCCTTCAATATAGACATGACCACCACGGCCGCCATCGCCGCCATCAGGGCCACCTTTAGGCACATTAGCTTCATGGCGAAAGCTGACACAGCCACGGCCGCCATCGCCACTTTTTATATAGATTTTTGCTTCATCAATGAATTGCATGATTTCCCCCCGGAAATGTACTAGGCAAGCGCTTTATAGCACGGTGATGGCAGGTTTAGGCGGATACGACCGACACATAGGTGCGGTCTTTCGCTTTCTTTTCGAATTTCACATTACCACCCACGGTTGCGAAGATGGTGTGGTCTTTACCAATACCAACATTCTCGCCAGGGTAGTATTTTGTGCCACGCTGACGCACGATGATATTGCCAGGAATCACCAACTCACCGCCAAATTTCTTCACACCGAGCCGACGACCCGCCGAATCGCGTCCATTCCGTGAACTACCACCTGCTTTTTTATGTGCCATGGAGTGCTATCCTTACTTTTTAGTAGTCTTTTTTGCCGCAGGCTTTTTTGCGGCTGGCTTCTTTGCTGCTGATTTTTTAGCAGCAGGCTTTGCCTTGGTTTCTTTTTTCGCTTCTGATTTTTTAGTAGGCGCTTTTTCCGCCGCTTTCTTAGGTGCTTCCGCCTTCTTTTCTGCTGGCTTTTTAGACTCAGCCTTTTTCGCAGGTGCCGCTTTTTTCTCTTCCGCTGGCGCTTCTTTCGCTACTTCTTTTTGCGGCGCAGCTTTCTTTTCTTTCAGGCCCGTGCCAATATCTTGCACCTTGACCCAGGTCACCTGCTGGCGATGGCCTTTCAGACGACGATAGTTATGGCGGCGCTTTTTCTTAAATACCAACACCTTCTTATCTTTTTCCTGCTTGATGATTTCTGCAGATACTTTGATATCGCTCACAAGCGGCGTGCCCGTGGTGACCTTACCGTCATCACCGACAACCATCAGCACTTCATCAAACAGAATGATCGAACCTTGTGGCTGCTCAAGCTTTTCCAGCTTCAGCACGTCACCTTTGGTCACTTTATATTGTTTTCCACCAGAGCGGATCACTGCAAACATGATATTCTTATTCCCTGTAATAAAATCTTGGAAATTGGGAGCTGTACTATAGGTATAAACGGGTATTTGTCAACGAGTTTTTGTGCTTTTTAGGCGGGGCGAACGGCGCCGGGGGGCGTGGTGTTACACAGAGGCGCTATATCGCCGCAGTAGCGGCGGTGAGCCACGTATTTTCCTCTTCGGTTAGATGCTCTGCGAGCGCCTCGCGCACGCGAGTATGATAGCTATTCACCCACGCAATCTCGTCTGGGGTGAGTAATTCACGCGCGATGAGATGGCGATCGATGGGTGCGAGGGTAAGCGTTTCAAAATGCAGGAAGGTGCGGCTGTCATTTTTGGCCTCAGACGGCACAACCAGCACGAGATTTTCAATGCGGATGCCGTAAGCGCCGGTTTTGTAGTAACCAGGCTCGTTAGAGAGGATCATACCGGGTTTCAGCGCAACATCACCGCCTGCCTTGCTGATGCGCTGTGGACCTTCATGCACGCTTAGATAGCTGCCGACGCCGTGGCCAGTGCCGTGATCATAATCGAGACCAGCTTGCCATAAATGATA
>JANQQO010000242.1 GCA_028289305.1 Rickettsiales bacterium
TCTACTTGCTGCGCGCTGCGCCCATAGCTGCTGATCTGGAAATCGCCTGTCACCACATCGCCATCTGGGAACGTGATCTCATACGCATTGGCAATATTAGCAAAGGCCTGCTCTTGCAGCAGGTTATGCGCATTGCCCAACACGTATACCCCAGAAAATGTCAGAGAAAGCCGCGCCCGACCCGCATCGTTCAGCAGCGTCTGCCACACGCCCGTCGCCACATCACTATTCTCCACACGGCTATTATTCAGCGTAATCGTCGTCGCCTGAATACCGGGAATCGCTACGAACTCCCCCGGAAAAAAGCCTGAGTCAAATATCTTCACTTGCACCTGTGTTGCCATCATATTCCTCCATCGCCATAAAAAAACTCCACGAGAAAACCTCGCGGAGTCATAAAAAAATCTGCCGCAACGAAAGCGGCAGCACTCATTCTGTCATGCGTTAATTAATGCGTGCGATCCTGCGTTTGTGTCAGCGATACACCCACCGGTGAGGGATGCAACTGCCCCAGCGCATCAATACCGAGCGACGGCGCATCTTCTTCTGCACGCGCAAAATTAAACATAAAGCCATAAATCAAATCTTGTATATCCTGCGCCATGCCACCCATCACATCTTCCAGTTCCGGGTCAGGCTGCATATGCTGCAGCTCACGCGTGATGTCTTTATCATTTGGTTTGGCCGCCAGCGCGTTAAACTGATCAGCCAGGCCTAACAACACACCGGCCATCACGCTATAATCCATCGATTGCTGTAGCAATACTTCCTGCAGGCCCATGGCTTCTTGCGCCTTTCCTTCCACATAATTCTTCAGCGGGTTAAATTCTTTCTGCACCGCCGTTGCATTCTGGGCATCATCGCCTTCTGTGCCAAAGAGCGCATCCGCCACCGAAGGATCATCCACACCAAGCACATCACGCTTGCGCTGCACAGCGCGGGTGGTATCACCCCAACTCTGTTCAGGATTCATATTCTTTCCTGCGAATGACTGGCGGAAAATGCCTTGAAACATTTCCTGCTGAATCGCCGCCTGTACACGCGGCACACTATCAGGGTTGCGCACACCAAATGCATGCAATTTTTGTCCCAATTCTTGTGCCTGATTTAATAGTGTAAGATCGTGCGAAGTAATACTCATAACAAACTCAATAATAACAACTTATCTAAAATCTTATTCTCTATTAGTATAGCACAAAATGGCCTAAGAAATGTGACATTTTATGACAATTTCCGCAGCCTCCAGCGGGTGCAGAAAAGCGCATATAATCATAATATAACAATATCTTACGCGCACTCAATAATGTGGCGCCACAATGTATTGTTTTTGTTTATGGTATCAACAAATTGCTTGGGCGCGGAATTGGGCGCGGAGGACGCACATCTGAGATGAATGGATAGGCAAAGCCTGCCATAAATTCCATATACTTCGAAATCGGTGTGCCATTACCATCTCTTGGGTCTACCCTTCCTCCTGATTCTAAAAATTGCCGCACTCCTTGTTGTTTATTTATTACAGCACCCACTCTACCAATTCCTTTCAAATGCGCACCCGCTAGTATGCCAAACTCCGTTATAGGGATGCGTTTGCCATTGACTATAAACGTCTGGCCAACAAATCTATCCAGATTTTTTAACTCTATGCGCAGCCAGTTGAGTTTGTGAAATTCAAAAATTGCCTTCTTTTGAACTGCCTCATTTTCCTTAAAATCTTCCTTATCATTAATCCCATCCAAACCTGTCCACCTACCCGTCCAATCGTTCACTTCCTTGCCGGTAGCATCTCCCTCCCAGGTGTAATAGCCAACATCAATAAGCGCCTCTTCACCCATTTGGTATAAGCCCAGAAAACCTTGTGGGTTTTCTTCATCTACTTTGCCACGTGACTCAAAAAAAGCTAAAGCCTCTAAAAATTCTTCATAGGATCTAATCATTCTACCCACACAAGATGTACGTTTTCTGGCTTATTATCTCTAATTACAAAACCCATTCGCTGAACCAACACCCATTCTTTAACTACTATTGGTAAATCGTCGTATTGGTCGGCAGCACTAAATACACGAATCCAGCCCTGTGAAAAAATGGCCGCATGTAGTTGCGCAGTGTCCATGTCCGCTAACATAATAGCACGCTCTTCAATGCCAGCATGTGGCGCATTACCCTGCAACACAAAGTAGCCATCTATTATGGCCACACTACTATGCACATTAAGATTTTCGAGGAGGTGGCAGCGTTCACTCCCTAACAATCTTTTCATCCCCTTCTTGATTATCGGATCTTGTAAAATCGGCTGATAGTCATGCGTATCAACATATGCCATTAGGTGCGTTAGTTTATAATCACTCCTGTCTGGATGTTGCGATCGCACATAATCTCGCTTTTCTTCCTCACAAACCCCATCTTCATCTGGCCGAGGTGGCTCATGTGCCTCTGCCGGCAAAACACCAACAAGACACACCACAAGGCACAGCAAAATCACATACCATTTCTCACGCATAACGCGAGTATAGCAATGAAACGTATAAACTACACCCCATTTATTCTCACCCGTGCGCGGGAAATAACCGTACCCCGATAGGTCAATCCACCGGGCTGCAATCGAACTTCCGACGATACAAAAACCATCCGCCGTAGCGTACAGCCCGTCAGGGTGAGGGTGGCGTTATCGAGCACATCGCTGATGCGGTGTACTATATCCAAACATGGCTGGCTCGAACGATCGCGACAAAACGCAGTAATCGCCACCGAAATCGTGCGCGTTTGCAGCTCGGTTGCTATTTCCTGATTGCTGTCCGACACCTCAACCACCACATAAGGATACGCCGCCTGCTCCGGCACGTGCTGATACACCGCAGCGCCCAGCGTGGCCAGCGTGCTATCCTGCGATAATAGTGCATAGACCGCCTTCTGTAATTCCAGTTCACAATTTGCCATTACACTGCCACTCCTTCCTCTGCTACGATCTCCAGCATCGCATCCGCCTCATCGACATTGATGATCGAGCGAATATTGAACACCCGCGCGCCATAGCGAATGCGCATCGTGGTGGTGAGCCCCGCGATATAGCGTGTGGTGATGGTGAAACTCTGCTCCGTGCTCAGGCGCTGATCTTCCAGCACCTCGCGACCACGGCGCGGTGTGATCTCCGCCCAGACCTGCGCAAAGCAACGCCAGGTGACGGTCAGGCCGCCCACCTCGTCCGTCACCTCCTCGGGCATCTCAATCGTGATGCGGTGTTTCAAGCGCGAGGTCAGATTTTGCTTTCTCCGCCTCATAGCCTGATCACCTTATAGGGTTTGTAGAGCGCTTTGGATGCATCGCCTAGCGACACATGCATCGCGCGGTTGTCATAAAGATCAGCGATATGCACCAGCATGCCTTGCTTGATATCCTCCGGCACATCGGCCGCCTCGCCATAACCGGTGACGTAATCAACCTCCACCATATGGCTGATGGGCGTCACGTCGAAGACCAGCGCTTCCTTGCCCGCATTCAGGTAATAGGTCGTGTCCGACACCACCGTCTCACCACCATCACGCGCCACCAGGGTCACACTCGTCACCGATTGCACAGGCCCGCGTGGCAGCGCCACCTTCGCCGGCGCATAATCATCAAATGACAGCATCCAGCTTTGCGTAATCAGCGAACGCTGCAAGAAATGCTCTGCCGCATGCCGCGCCACGCGAATGAGATCACTCACCAGTTCGTCTTCTTCGCTATTATCAATACGTAAGAAAAGCTTTGCCTCTGCCAGTGTCAGCGGCTCGCTTTGTGGCTGCACGGTGCGCGTTAAATACGGCACAGAGCAGGGAGAATGGGAATGCTCCATAATATCCTCACATCTTTCGTTAGGCGCCTTTAGCGCCGGTTTTCTATGGGAATAGCAAATCCTGCGGCGAGAAATGCGCGTGCTAAATGCTCCCGTAAGTCGTATTCGTGACCTGCGATATATTCACGGATGGTAAAGCCATCTTCCGTTCCTTTGCGGGTTTCAATCATCAGCACACGCATCATGCCCCTCCACAAAAAAGGGCGCCTGTACGAAGCGGGCACCCTTTCCCTTGTCAAACCAATCTGTCAGATTTGCTACATAAGCACCTTAAGATACAGCGAGTTTTAACAGCTTGATCGCTTCAAAATTCACCACATCTCCACCAACACGCTTGGTGCTGTAGAACTTCACGAATGGTTTATCGGTAAATGGATCACGCAGCACACGAATGCCGGTGCGATCCACAATCTTATACGCACGCGCAAAATCAGCCACAGCGACAGAAAGGCTGCTTGCTGCCGGTGCGGGCATATCTGCTGCCTGCATCACAGGCACGCCTAAGAGCGTATCCGGCGCACCTGCTGATAGGCCAGGCTGCCACAGATATTGATCCGTAGTGCTTTCTTTCAACAAGCGTGCTTGCTGTACTGTTGCCCGGTTCATCAAGAAGGTTGCGCGCGTGGCATATTCTTCTTTCAGCGCATAGAAAAGCGTGATCAGCGAATCCGCTGTGACCGCACCCGCACTACCAGAAGGAATCTGTTCAATTTGATCCCAGCTCGTACCATCAGGGTAGGTTAAAATCCCTTTTGGTTTGCCAATACCATCGCCACTGACAAAAGCAGCGTTTTCCGTACGGCCAAACACATCTGCCAGTTTTTCCACCAGCCACATCTCGATATCCACAGAGGAATCATCGATCAGCTTCTGCGTCGCTTTTGGCTGTGCAAATAATTCATGTACAGAAATCGTTTTCTTGCCAATCTGTGGTGTGGCGGTATCAACGCGTGCATCGGTTTCCCCGGTCCAGCCCACAGCTGCTTCATCATTATCTTCAATGATTTCTAGCGAATCGGTGGAGATCGTTTCGATCGATGCCAGCTGACGCATGGGCGAGGTTTCAAACACGGTTCTCACCAAATTCTCAGACACAACAGGGCTCACCAAAAACCCGCCATCTTCATTCGTGCCCACAGAAAGCG
>JANQQO010000250.1 GCA_028289305.1 Rickettsiales bacterium
ATCCACGGCTCCTCATAATCTCTGGCGGATATCTGTTGTATAGAACCTCCACCGCCACGCGTCTAGGGGGAAGGCAATGGGGGTGGGAGGGTAAGAAAATTCCAGGCATGAAAAAAGGGCCCCGAAGGGCCCCTTTAAAAAGTTTGATGGTTTTTGGTTACGAACGTTCAGCGTCGTTTCCGAGGTTTCCCGTTTTCCTTGGGTATGCTCCAAATGAGCAAACCAACAAGGTATACAAATACACAACAGCCAGTAAAAATTTGTACAGGCATAGAGTCCTTGACAACCCCGATGATGAAACCCACCACACAGATCCCTATGACAGCAAAGGATACTGTCAGGACGATCGTTGATTTACGAGGCTTCTTGGGCCGCCACTCTATTCGCGAGAATACCCGCTTGTGGAGAAAGTAGACCACTAGGCCTAGCAAGCCTGCACCGAGAAACCACAGACCCGGCCTAAAGAGCGAGGTGTCTACAATCTTCTCTGGCATACCACGAAAACGAGAAACTTCTGCTACACCCAGAAAAAATGCGCCAAGAACACATAATACCAATATGGCGAACAACGGAGCATCAAGATCAAACTCCAGAAGCTTCCAGAGTAACCGGTCTCTCGCCAGCTTCACCGTGGCCCAGAACCACTCCCAGGTAATGATAGACAGCAAAGCAATAACGACTGCTGTTGCCGAAACACCCCAACGCAGCGTTAAGAAATCTACGTTGTGTGGCTCCATTTTAAGAGTCACAAATACTGCATATGCTGCAACAAATACGACACCTCCCAGTCCAAATGGTACTCTGTAATCTGGTGGTCTCGCCTCCAGCGCCAAGCGCCAGAACCAGCCAAGCATGGCCAATACTGTCGGAAGCAGAAAAAGAGCTCCTAACGTGCCATAAATAAGGCTCGCCTTGTGGTCTCCTTCACGTGCCGCAAACACTGCGAGTGCAACAAACGGAACAGAGAAAACCAGCAACCATAAATGGTAGGCCCACAACTTCCTGACAGCGCGTGCAAAACGAGCACGCACATGCCACAAAGGCAATACAAGGAAGAACAGGGGTATCAAACCGACACCGCCTATAACCTTCCCGAGCCATCTCGGTGCTCTTTCAGACACATACAAACCGTATGCACCACAAAAGAAAAGCGCCGCAGCAGCCAACCATATGGCAAACCATTTCCAGTTATATACTTCGGGTATATCCCTGGAACGCGTGTTGGAGCATCCTCCAGTCATAACCATCATCATAATGCACCTCCTCATAAATAGGAGACCTAGAATCCCACAGCAGCAGCGTTGCCGCTTGTGGATACTCATATATGTAAACGGGTAGGAGTAACGCACTCCATCCGAAAGTTTTCTTAAAACTATTAAATACACTATACTATAGTATAATTGAGCATAAATGTCAACTATCCTATTGTAAAATAGTATATCTACTGAAATATAAGCGTTTTTTTAGTGTGCTTTCTATGCCGAGAAGCATTTATACAAGAACAGGCAATGTAAAAGAAAAACTTAGGAAACAGGCTTTTTTACGGCCATTAAACATGTTGTGTGACCATCATAGTCCTTTGAATTTACTTTTCCCCGAGCTTTCCGAGGCGCCGTGTAGAAGCACACCATAAGCCGCAGGAAACGATGGGGAAAATAAAGAACAAAGGACTATAACACTTGATACTGCCCAACGCCTACCCTATATTTGAGTTATAGGTAATTTTACCCCTTAGGATCCCATGGCTAGAGTATTATTCAGTTCACATATCCACCCGGTGCTGCCTTTACGCGATATTGTCGTGTTTCCTGGCATGATTGTGCCGCTCTTTGTCGGGCGGGAGAAGTCGATTCGCGCGCTGGAAGAGGTGGTGGATGAGAAGAAGAAAATCCTCCTCGTCACTCAGAAAAATGCTGCGGAAGACGAGCCTACGGCTGAATCGCTCTATCGCATTGGCACGCTCGCCAATATTCTGCAATTGCTCAAACTCCCCGATGGCACGGTGAAAGTTTTGGTGGAAGGCCTGTCGCGTGCGGCGATCAGCACCTTTACCAGCAATGATCTGTTCTTCCAGGCCGGCGTTGAAGAAGTCGCTGAAGAAGAAGGCATAGAGGAAGAAGTCGAAGCGATGCGCCGCTCGGTCATCAAGGGTTTTGAAGAATACATCAAGCTCAACAAGAAAATCCCTGCGGAGATCTTAAGTGCGCTCGAGCAGGTGGAAGAGGCCGGCAAACTCGCCGACACCATCGCCTCGCACCTCACCCTAAAAATCCCCGATAAGCAGAAATTGCTGGAAACGGTCGCGGTCACGGAGCGTTTGGAGGAAATTCTAAGCCTGATGGAACGCGAGATTGGCGTGCTCAATACTGAGCGCCGCATCCGCTCGCGCGTTAAGCGTCAGATGGAAAAAACCCAGAAAGAATATTATCTTAACGAACAGATGAAGGCCATCCAGAAGGAGATGGGCGGTGGCGAAGGCAAAGACGAAATCGCCGAGCTGGAAGAGAAAATCGCGACGACCAAGTTCACCAAAGAAGCGCGTGAGAAATGCATTTCTGAGCTGAAAAAACTCAAGCAGATGAGCCCGATGTCGGCCGAAGCCACGGTGGTACGCAATTATCTTGATTGGATGCTCGCCATCCCCTGGAAAAAGCGTAGCCGTCTAAAGCGCGACATTAATCTCGCGCAAAACATCCTCGATTCAGACCATTATGGCCTAAAGCGTGTGAAAGAGCGCATCGTCGAGCATCTCGCCGTGCAGCAACGCACCCGCAATATGAAAGGCCCGATTCTGTGTTTCGTCGGCCCGCCTGGGG
>JANQQO010000264.1 GCA_028289305.1 Rickettsiales bacterium
GCGACGACCACATCGCCCGTTTGCGCTTCTTGCGTCACTAGCGGCAATGCCGGCTCTGGTGCTGTTTCTGGCTCTGGTTCTGAGGATGGCGGCTGCAGCACCGTTTCCACCAGCGGCAATGGCGTCGTTGCTGGCGGCGGGATATCTTCTGGAATAGGCGGCACTGGCGCAGCGATTTCCGGCTCTGCTGCGGGTGCAGCTGGCGATGCGTCCGCCTCTTCGGCTGCTGGTGCGGGTGCGGCGAGCACTTCTTCTACCACATCGGGCAATACCACCCTCTCTGGCTCAGGGCGCTCAGGCCTGGTGGCCGCATATTCCAGCAATTCCGCAGTGGGAATAATCGGCACGGTTTTTTGTGCAAGCCAGGGCAGCTGCGCATCTTCCTCTAAGATCGTTGCTGAATCAGGAATCGGCGGTGGCGGCGGAGAAACGCCCAGCCCCTGCTCTTCTTGGAATGCGAGTACCTGCTCACGCGCCGTTTCCGCGCGCTGCTCTAGCGCGGCTAAACGATCGCGTAACGCTGCCTCACCCGCTGTGGTGCTCGCTGCCCCGTCACGGAACACCGTCACCGGCGCGGATTCGGGTGCGGCCACTACCGGCGCAGGCGCCGCTGCTTCTGCCGCCATTTCCGCATTCTCTTCCACCGGCACTACGGCTTCCGCTTCTACCTTTTCTTCAGGATGGCCCGCGATATGCACCACTGGTGGCGGTGCGGAAATCGCCGCTTCTGGAACTGGAGCTGGAGTCGGAGCCGGAGGTGTTACCGATGCCGTCACTAGCGCGGTTTCTTCCGCTTTTTCAGGTAGGTTTTCTTGAGCAGGCTTACTCAGGGCTTTTTTTTTACGCTCCGCTTCGATCGCTTCGAGTTCTTCGAGATTTTCTTGCTCCTGCGCTTCGATCCGCTCCTCTTGCTGCTCGATCGCTACCGCACGCGCTTCCCGCAGCTCACGACGAATCCGGCGCCGCTCACGCGCTGGTAGATCTTTTATCGCTTCTTCCAGCGCCTTTTTCTGCGCAGGCGTCAGCGTTGCGGCCACCCAAGGCGTGCCCTGCAATGTTTCTACCGTGATCGTTTCGGGCAGCGTAGCCGGCACATCCTCCACCGGTGCGAGCGTCTGTAATACCGGTGCTTCCGGCGCTGCTTCTACCGGTGCAGGGCTTTCTTCCACCGCAGGCGTTTCTGCCACCGCTTCCGCTTCTTCCGGCAAGGTTGCGGGCGGTGCAGCTGTCACCGCAGGAGAAGGCGTTTCTGTAAGCCATGGCCGCGCTTCTTCCTCCACCCGAGTGATCCACGGCTCTTCTGCTATCGGCACAAAGGGCCGCGCCACGGGGATCGGCACGCTCTGTGCCGGGGTATTTTTCTTCTCAATCCGCTGCAATTCTTTACGCAGTGCGAGCTCTGCCGGGGTGAGCGACGCTTCTTCCTCTGTCTCCGGAGTAGACACGGGCGCTTCTGCTGTCTCTTCCTCTGGTGCCGCAGGCGCTTCTGGCGCTGGTGCTGGAGCAGGCGTTACCGAAACAATCTCTGCGGGTGGCTCTGGCTGGTCTTTGGGGGCATCGGGCACCACCGATGGCTGCGCTACCACGGGAGCGGGTACTTCTGGTGCTGCCGGCGCTTTTTTCTCCGGCGCTTTTACCACGACCGGTTTTTTCTCCGCCTCTGGCTTTAGCGGTGGCGTACCCACCGCCTGCTTGCGCACCGCTGCGATGGTTTGCTGCTGCTTAATACTATCTCTATTCCCCTCCGGCACGCGCGTTCCCCGCCGCGGCGTATCCGGCAAGCGTATTTCGGTCACAGGTGGGCTATCCACGGCCACCTGCTTGTGCGAAAGCAGCATATGCTCAATGCGCTTCGCATGTTTTTCCTTCGCCAAATCGAGTGCGGTTTTATCCGCCCAATTGGTGAGATTCGGGTCTGCCCCTTTCACCAATAGCAATTTCGCCACCTTGGTTGCGCGCCGCTGTGCTGCCAGCATCAGCGCGGTTTCCTGATTATCATTCATCGCATTCACATCCGCGCCTGCTGCCAGCAAGGCAGCCACCACCTCATCCTGCTTGGCGACCGAGGCACGCATCAGCGTCGTCCAGCCTTCTGCATCCACCAGATCCACATCGGCTTTGTTTGTAAGCAATAGGGTGACAATATCCAGATGCCCTTCGCGCGCCGCCAGATGCAGCGCCGCCGCCCCACCAATATCAACCAGATTCGCATCCGCGCCGGTGTTGAGCAATAATTCCACAATCTCGGTATGCCCGCGATACGCCGCGCGCATCAGCGGGGTTACTTGAAATTTCCCACGTGCATTCGCCGAGGTGCCGCCACGCAATAACTCCTTCACCACCAGACTATTGCCCTTATCCGCCGCATCGACCAGCGCATGATTAAACGTGACTTTAGGAGGGGTTTGTGCCGCTAAGGAGGCAGGAAAAACAAGGCAGGCCAGTACAAAAAGCCAGAAATAGCGCGCTACATCATTCACAAATAAGGCCATGTATTCTTGTCCTCGTTAACCACCCTCGCCCGCCATCATTCATAGCGAAAAAGCAGCATGAGTCCAACAAAATTTTGTGCCCACACCGCACCCATTTTTTTATTTCTTCTCCTTCTTGCGTGCGAAGTGGTAGGAGGTTTTGACATATTCCGGTGGCACGGCCGCGTCTTCCCAAAGCTGCATGAATTGTGCGCGATAACTATCGGCAATCGCCTTATTCTCAATCAGCACAATGCGCTGAATCGGCTCCCAGAGCAGGATGGCATATTTCGTCCCATAGACAAAATACGGCACGTTGCTGAGCTTTTCCTCCGGCAACCAGCGGTAATGTTCCTTCACATCCACGAAATAATCATCGCCATGCTTGATCAAAATACAGGCGTCAATCCCAAGCCGTAACCATTTATCCAAATAATGGTTAAACCGCTCCTCACCTGCGGCAACAAAACGCCGCTCATCCACCCCATCGCATAACATGCCTTCACCTTTTTTGAGTGTTTGCACCATATCTTCAAATAGGCGAAATATCGCATCCTGCCCTTCGAAAATGCGTACCTGAAACACATCGCCGCGCAGGCGTACCCCGGGCCCTTCGGTAAACTCTACCCCGGCGACCTCCATCGCATCCTGAATTTTGCGCAAGGTCTCTGCGCGCGGCGTCACGATGCGCCGCTCTAGCTTGTTGATCGCGGCTTTTGAAAGTGCCGCATGCTCGGCCAGATCCTCCTGATTCCAGTCTAAAAGCCCTCTTGCAGCCTTAATTTGCTCAATAGTGATCATTTTTTACGTCTTAAAATACTCCTAATACATACTTTCATACCAGAAAAACGCCTTAAAAACCACTATTTCCTGCCACTACCCTGCCCCAAAGTACGTTTATCATGTATTTTTGTACGTTTTTTAAGCTTTTAAAGCACCAGAACCCTTGGTATACTGCAAACAACTTAGAAAAAGTGTATATAAGGAGGATAAAATGAATAACACAAATAACTTAGATGTAAAAAAACTAATTGATGTAGCCTATACTGATGTGAAAGGTTTCACGTACCGTGAAACACCGACAAGCACCCCTATTCCCGTCACCTCTGAGCAAATACGTGAAACGTTGGATACCGTTATTAAAAGATCCGGGTACGCTTTTAGAATGACGGCTGGAGGTATGTCGGAGCTTCTTATTAACCAAGCTCTGCTGGATATGCAGGAAAACAACACACCTCGAACGGAAGCACTCGACAAAGCGGTAGATAATAGTGACGATCTAATGAAAACGCTTATCGGCGGCGCAGAAGCGTATAGCACAGGTTTTCCTGGCGCGGTGGCACTCAACGCAACACCAGAAGCATTCGAAGGTTTGCTGAAAGAACTAGGTCGGGAGATCGTACATGGTGATGATACAAGAACTCAGGAAATATTCCGCCACACCGTCAGAGTGCTGGAAAAAGAGGCGCATCGCCAAGGCCATACCAATATTTTGTCCCCAGAAACAAAAGGGGCGATATACACCCTGGCCCGTGGGGTAAAAACCCTTTTGGAAGAGGGCGATCTTTCCCCTGGAGATTTACTGAAATTTGTGGATGGAAAAAACCTCGAAGTACCGGGTCTTACAACAGAGGAGCGATCTGTTATTCACAACAGATCAGGGCCCACATCACAGAGACAGGTTTGAATAATATCTTGTATATTTTTGTTATTTTACACCTAACACACATCGTATAAAACAAAACAGGGAGTGCTGTTATGGCAAAAAAACTAGTAGGAGATTATTCCGATCACATGGTGTCTGAGCCCGATACGGGCTGCACCATCATACGCTGGGCCCCACCAAAGCCTCAGCCACGCATTATTCCTCCGAAGAAAGTCATCAGCCCGGCACTTATCCGCGCACGGAAGCTGCTCACGGAGCAAAAGAAACGCGAGAAAACCCTTTCCATGCTGAGTGCGGGAGAGCCTACCCATACCTCAGGAATAACCCGTTAACCCAAGGAGTGCTTTATGGCTAAACACACAAAAGTACATATCAGTGATAATAATTTTTACCCGTATATCGTCCTCTTTTCCGTGTATGTGGTGGGGATGGTGTATGCTGTCATCCATAGTATCAAACTAACGCAGATCGGCCCTATCACCATAGATGCTGGCATGATTATCTATGCCACCACCTATGCGCTGACCGATATCGTCACTGAAATCTATGGCAAGCGTTATGCAAAAAAAATGGTATGGGGCAGCATTATCGGTCTCATTACCGCGTATGTCTTCACCCAGCTCAGCTTTGCCTTGCCTGCCTCCAGTGAATGGCAGCATGAACACGAATTCAACACCGTGTTTGACATGGGATTGCGCGTATTCATCGCCGGCCTCATCACTCTCATGGTCAGCCAGTTGCTTGATATCTTCGTGTATTCACGCATCAAGGCGTATACCGGTGAGAAGATGTTGTGGCTGCGTAATAACTGCTCCACCATCGCCGGTGGTATAGTAAATGCGCTTATCTTCTACACCATCGCCTTTTATGGCGTGTTCCCTATCGGTGAGATGATTCTGTTCGCAATGGCGATCTCTATCATTGTTGCCTTATGCGATACGCCTCTTGTCTATCTGGCTGTATACATCATGCATAAAATACATCCAGAAATGCATGGTGACGTCGAAAACTAAGACTAGCCTAGCAAAAAAGGCTGCTCCTTATCTGGGGCAGCCTTTCTCTTTGCGTTTCTGTTTTTTTGCCTATTCCCCCGGTTTAAGCTGCACCTGGTGTGGGAAGTCGCGGGTGATGGAATCCAGCTTGAGCGGCACGTGGATATATTCCCCGTCATTCCATAGCTCCACCTGATCGATGAAGCCGGAACTACCAAACCAGCCATCCTGCCCGCCGAGCAACACAAAATAATTCGCATCCGGGTCTGATAAATCCGAAATATGCCGCGCCTGCGAGCCATAATTCGTGTCATGCGGCTTCTTGCTAATCTCCGGATGCGCGGTTTTCATCACCGTATCTTTTGAGCCAGAAACCGGCATATTCGGCCCCCGAAACAACGCGCCCATCAGCGGCGCCCCGCTTAACAAATGGCTCACATCCAGCCGGTGTATATCGCCCCAATTTTCGTGGATGCGCATAATCTCCTTTGCCTCGTCCAGCGCCTCGATAATCACATCGCGCAGCATCATCTCCGGCATGCAGGTTAAATCCTGCGCCAGCATCGTGCGGAAAAAATCGGAACGCTTGAGCCAGCTATAATCATCGCCGCGGCCAAACACATCGTAAAACCGTGGTGAGAATGTGGCGAAAAACACCGCATAGGCGAGCGCCCCGCGCGACTCAGCATGAAAATGCCCATCCCAAGAGCGTATCAGCTGGGTCACCTCATCCTCAGGGATCGCGAGCATATTAAACTGCCCGACAAACACATCGCGCAGCACCACATTGGATTCCGAATACACATCCTGCTGCAATGCTACCAGATCATCATAGCTTACCTTGTCATCCTTGCTGAGCAGCGCTTTTATGCGATCAATCCGGTCTGGAATCGGGAAGAAATAGCCAATCGGCACCTGTGCTTCGGTTGGCTTGTTATTCGCTGAGGCCAAAAACCCTTCCTCCGGGTTATAGCTATAGGGTAGCTCAGTACTCCGCACCAAATCACTCCAGCGCCGCTCATACAGATCCACATCCACCAATATATCCGACGGGCGTTCTTTGCTCCGCCGCGGTAAAAAGGTGGCGATGAGCTGCCCAATATTTCCCTCCTCATCGGCATAGAGCATGTTCTCTGCGGGCACCGAAAACGGTTGATACGCCGCACGAAATTCCTCCCAATTGGTGGCTTTGGCCACATCCAACATCGCGGTGATCTCATCACTCAGCTGATGTCCCGTCCAGGAAAGCGCGAGCGTCTTGCCCTCCACCTGCGGCAGCAGGGCAATATCATTAATCACCGGCCCATAGCGCGTAGTGCGATACTCGGCCTCCGTATCCGGCCACATCCGCACCTCCACCGTCTCGCGATGCGTGGTAAACGCCTCTTCCGGCAGATCGCTCACATCATAAAGATCGCTAATCGCGCCGCGCAGATTGGTACCACCCCAAGCAATATGCTGATTCCGCCCAAAGGCAAAGATCGGCAGGCCCGGCGCCATCATCCCCACCGCGTGATAAGAGGGTGATTTTACCCCGGCAATCAGCCACATATTCGGGATCATAATCCCCAGATGCGGGTCATTGGCGATCAACGCATGCCCATTCGCGCTGCGCTCAGGCGCTACTACCAGGCTATTGCTGCCAATCCGCCCCATATTCATGAATAGCCGCCCTAATATATCGCGCTGGCGCGCCATCCCGTCATCTTCCGCATGCTCCTCCGCCTGCGGCCGCGGCGTATTATAGGTAGAGTGCGCGGTCGCCTCAAAACTCGTCGAATTATTATCGCTCGCATCCAAAAAAGTGCGCCAGATCTGCGGCCAATCGCTGCGACTGCGGTGCTGCAGCAAGGTCGCCCAATAAAACCAATTCACATCAATCCCACCCATGCGGCCAATCGCAATCACATCCTGCGCCCGCCATGGCGTTTTCTCTAACCCCAATACCTGAAACTCCAACGGCAAGCGGTTGCTATTCGCAATCACATCGTTAATGCCTTCAACAAACCGCTCCAGCCACAGCCGTGACTCCGGCGTCATCGCCGCAAAAATCGCATCGGCCTTTTTATCGAAATCAATCACCCGCAGGGCTTTATCGAGCTCCATGAAAAACGGCCCGCCCATCTCAGCAATACGGCCCGTGGCAATACGCCGTGCCATTTCCAGCTGGCCGAGCCGCAAATGCGCCTGCACCATACCGAGTACGTAAGCGGCATCGCTATCGGTTTCGGCGTGCACAAACGGCACCAGCCGGTCATGCCAGTAAATCGTCACCGGTTTTTCTAAATTAAGTCCCGTTGTTGGGAACATCGCCACGCGCTCTGCTGCGGTAGTCGGTGCGGGAAAGCGCGGCACTACCTGATACGCCACATAGCCCAGGGCGATGACCAGCAACGCCATCACTGAAACGCCTATCCGCAATGCCCATTTACGCCACATGCGTTCCCTCCCCTATACGCATCAGATCTTTCACCAATAGATATACCGTCACCGCACTGAAAATATGCCACAGGAAATGCGTGCCCATCGGCAGCGAGGCGCAGAGCCAAATATCCAAGGCCCGGCACGCAATCGCCAGCGCAAAACAGAGTGCCGCAATCAAAAATACCTGCGCAGCACGCGCGTCCCGCTTGCGTAGATACAGCGCCACCCCGCCAAGCACCAGCACAATCGGCACAAACGCATTGCTTTTTTGCAATAACACATCATTCGCCACCAGCGAGGCCAGATAGATACTGAAAAACACGCCCGCAATCGCCATCCACGCCAAGGCAGGATGCCAATGAAACACGCGCCGTGTGAAGAGCAGAAGATAGAGCGGTACGAGCAGCGCAATCGGCGCAATATCGAGCGCCAGTGCCCAAGGCTCACCCGTGCTATGCCATAACATGCTCCCCACGCCAATCGCGAGCACCAGCCAGATCATCACCAAAAGCGCCCGATCGGGCGTGCCCTGGCGATAAATCTTGTGCAATGCAGCAAAGGCAAGGAGAAAGACGAGACTGCTAAGAATATTCAAAGGCTGTGGAAACCAAGCAATAGAGCCAGCTTCACAATAGGTAAAGTCAAACATTATGAACACCCACGATTACGGTGATACAGTCTCACCGTGTATTATAGCACAACACCGCCCATTTTTGCAGGATTATTGCGGGTATTGAGAAAGAGTATACGCTTCTTCTTGACAGGCGCTTAAATCTGTTTTCTGTCTTCTTAAATGACGCTTGGGGCGCCGCGTAGGCTGCGCTCCCACTTGGTCGCTAGTCGTCGCTAGCGCTCCTCCAATTCTACCCCCCGTCTTCTGCAAGCTATGCCGCGGATTTGTTGCTAGCGCCTTCGCTTACCTCTTCGCCCAACAGTGCGGCCAGCATCCAGGCGGCCTTCTCATGCGTGGCGATACGCTGCACCATCGCATCCACCGTGGCTTCATCGCCTTGCTGATCGGCTTTTTCCAGCGCTGTTTTCAGCACCGCTACGATCGCCTGATTATCGGCTTTGAGCTCAGCCACCATTTGCTCTGCCGCCGCGTTCTCATCGCCATCTTTAATGCTCGCCAAGCTTTGATACGCCGCAAAACCGCCCGGCGCTTTCTGCCCCAGCGCACGAATGCGCTCAGCGATCTCATCAATCGCCGCTGCCAGATCGGTATATTGCTCCTCAAACAATTCATGCAGGCTCTTAAACTGCGGGCCTGTTACATTCCAATGATAATTCTGTGTTTTTAAGTAAAGCGCATAGCTCTCCGCCAATACATGCTTCAGCGCCTCTACAACGGGTGTATTCGACATGTTTTTCTCCTTCTGCTAAAAAGTTTTCCCTATTGCTATAATGGATTTCGTCGCAACGCCAGATTTTGTTACATCCCACCCGCTTATCCCCGAAAAATAGGCAAAAGAAAAGCCCCCCGGGTGGGGGGCTTCGCCGTTAGGCGTTCGTTGTGCTTGCAACAGTCGGCGCTGTGACGCTTGTTGAATGACTGGCGACACTCGCCACGAGACCAACCGCGCCATGCTGACCCATAAGCTCTGTGAGATCCGAGCCGATCTGGCGGCATCCGTGAAGCACCCGCAATGCGGTGGTCCCCAGCTCCTCCAGAGCGTTCAGAAGCCCGGGAACATTGTCTTTGCCGAACACCACCAGAATTCGGTCTCCCTGCTTTGCACGGTGGATGATCCAGCATTCCGTGTCAGTATACATGACGCGGAAATCCGGCCCATGATACGAGGCAGGTCTTCTGTCATCTTGCCCGGTCTTGATCAGCTCACAAAGCTGCTTCACTTGCGCCTCGGTGAACTCAAGTTCCGTGGTGTCACCATCGTCATGAACGAGGCCGTCGAAGCTGCCGTCCATAAGCGCGTTCAACGCACCGGGCTCCTGAAGCCTCTTCATAAACGCGGACGGTGCCTCACCTTCTCGGCTACGAAGCACCACCCCCTTGTTGAGTCCTACGACGCGTGCAAAGTAACACGTCGCGTCGTCAACAACAGCGATGACACGGTCACCCGCTAAGACGAAGGAAGACACGCCGTCATCCAGCTTAGAGGCGATGCCTGATGCAAGATCAAAAATATCCTCCGCCACTTCGATGACCAACCCTTGTTCGTCTGCCATGGTTTTTTCCTTTCAAAAACCACTGTAACATTTTCTCACCCACCCACGCGGCGGGGGAAACATGTATATTTATCAGAAATCAACCTGTAATCACTTGTTCCCAAAGGGAAAAGTGTAATTTTCACCGTATAGTATAGCACAAAATGCAAAAAAGTAATGTGAAACTTTTATGACAATGGGTATTGTTATATTTCAATGACTTAACGGGGTTTAGGGGTTAGGATAAGGGATTTTGGCTGTATAAAAACCTTCCCCCACCCCCGTCATCCTCATGGCAGGATTTTTGCCCTTTTAGCAAAAATCGTGACATGGGGATCCAGGCATACAGCAAGGTAATACTGGATCCCCACCTTCGCTTACGCTCGGTGAGGATGACGCTCTATTTCTAATCCCCAATCCCTAACGCCTAATCCCTTGCCATTCCCTATGCCCTACTCCCCTATTCCCTATCCATCCTTGTCTTTTTTCCCTATTTCGCCTATAGCCAAGCT
>JANQQO010000266.1 GCA_028289305.1 Rickettsiales bacterium
ATCCTTACATCTCTAAATCACTATGGTAAGTTCAATTTCTATTAATTGAATTTACCATGAAAACTGGCTTCGTAAATGCTAGTTTTCCGCCGCGTAGCGGGCGAGACCACTTTTCGATGATAATCATCGAAAAGTGAAAATATTATAGATCACGCCACAGCAAGTATCTGCTTGCCGCCATCTATAGGCTGGTCTATCAATAGTGGTATCTTTAATGCCACCGAAAAACGCACGCATGATGGTTCCTGCTTCAGATTCTGCACATGATAAGCATCTGTTTTTGATTGATGGCTACGGGTTTTTGTTCCGCGCTTATCATTCCATGCCGCCGCTGACCCGGCCAGATGGCACGCCCGTTGGTGCGGTTTATGGCTTCACCAATATGCTGATCAAGCTGCGCCGCGAAATCGAACAGAGCAACGCCAAGCACGCGGCGGAGCATTATATGGTCATCCTGTTTGATCCCGGCACACCCTCATTCCGCACCGAGATTTACCCCGAATATAAAGCCAATCGCCCGCCAGCACCGGAGGATTTGCTGCCGCAATTCCCGCTAGTGCGTGAGGCGGCAGAAGCGCTTGCCATCCCCACCATCGAAATGCCGCGCTATGAAGCCGATGATTTAATCGCCACCTATGCCACCCAGGCGGCAAAAGAGGGGGCGCATGTCACCATCGTCTCTTCGGATAAAGATCTGATGCAGCTCGTAAGCCCACAGATTCAGATGTATGACGCGATGAAAAACCGCGATATCACCGCAAAACAGGTCGAGGAGAAATTTGGCGTCGGCCCAGAAAAACTGCAGGATGTGTTAGCCCTCATGGGCGATAGCTCCGATAACATCCCCGGCGTGCCTGGTATTGGCCCGAAAACTGCGGCCGAACTCATCCACACCTTTGGTTCGCTCGAAGGCGTGCTCGCCGGCGCAGAGAGCATCAAGCAGCAAAAGCGCCGCGAATCCTTGCTGGAAAATGCCGATAAAGCCAAGCTGTCTTATGATCTAGTGCAGCTTTGCGATTCGGTGCCCATCACCCAGGCTTTCACCGAATTCACCATGCGCGATATCGACGCCCATAGCTTAAGCGCCTTCCTGCAAGAGCAGGGCTTCACCTCGCTGCTGAACAAAGTTGAGGCGATCACCGGTCAGAAGCCTCCAGCGGTTCCGACGAACACGCCTCCTAAGCAATCCCCTAAGGAGCATGCGTCCGAGCTAATCACCACCACCGCCCAGCTCACCGCCTGGGTGGCTGAGGCGCACAGCTCCTCCACCCTTGCTGCACTCCTGATTGAAGAGAAAGACACCGTGCTCGGCCTGGCCCTAAGCCATGCGCCTGGCCACTCTTGCTATATCCCGCTGGGCAGCGAGGCACAAACCGCTGATCTGCTCGATGACGCGCCTCCTACGATTGGCCTGCCCGCGGCGTCTATCCTTGAAATCTTGACCCCCCTGCTCACCCACCCGGCAATCATCACCATAGGGCATGATATCAAGCCGCTGCTTCATCTGTGCCTAGATCACGCGATCACCGTTACCCCGCTCGATGACGTGATGGTGATGTCGTATGTCACTCATGGCAGCACCCATAAACACAATCTGGAGACATTGGCAAGCCTGCATGATCTGCCGCTTACCCCCCCTGAGGCATTGCAGGAGAAGAAAACCACGCTTGCCACTCTGCCTACTGAAGAGCTCGCTGCCTATGCTGGTGCGCGCGCTTCCACCCTGCTTGCGCTGCATTCTATCCTGCGCCAGCAGCTCTTTGCTGAGCACATGCTCACCGTCTATGAAACGCTGGAGCGCCCACTCATCGCCGTGCTTGCCGCCATGGAGCATCACGGCATTTTGGCGGATCCGAAAAAGCTCCACCATCTCTCGGAGGAGTTCGCCACCCGTATTGCTACGGAAGAAAAAGCCATCTTCGCCATCGCCGGGCATGAGTTCAATGTTGCCTCGCCCAAGCAGCTCGGTGAGGTATTGTTTGACGAACTCCAGCTACCCGGCGGCAAGAAATCCAAGAAAGCCGGCACCTATGTCACGAGCTCCGATGTGCTTGATGAGCTTGCCACAAGCGGCCACACCATCGCTGATCACATCCTGCAATACCGCATGCTGAGTAAGCTTAAAAGCACCTATACTGATGCACTCGCCACGCAGATCAACCCTACTACCAAGCGCATCCACACACGCTTTGCGATGACGGTGGCGAATACCGGGCGCTTAAGCTCGCATGATCCGAATCTACAGAATATCCCGATCCGCAGCGAAGAGGGCCGCCAGATTCGCACCGCTTTCATCGCCGCACCCGGGCATCAGCTCATCTCCGCTGATTATTCGCAAATCGAGCTGCGCCTGCTCGCGCATATCGCCGATATCAGCACGCTTAAAACAGCCTTCGCTGAAGGGCAGGATATCCACGCCATCACCGCAAGCCAGGTCTTCGGTATTCCGCTCGAAGAGGTCGATGCCAATCACCGCCGCCGTGCTAAGGCGATCAACTTTGGAATTATCTATGGTCAGAGCGCCTTTGGGCTGGCCAATGCGTTACGCATCAGCCGCGATGAGGCCAAGCAATATATCGCCGCGTATTTTGAGCGCTATCCCGGCATTCGCGCCTATTTGGAGGAGACCAAAACCTTCGCGCATAGCCATGGCTATGTCACCACCCTGTTCGGCCGCAAATGCTTCGTGCCGCAGATCAACGCTAAGGGCCCGGCCCGCGCTTTTGCTGAGCGCGCTGCGATCAATGCGCCGCTGCAGGGCAGTGGGGCCGATATCATCAAACGCGCGATGATCCGCGTGCCCGAAGCGCTCGAACAGCAATCCCTCTCCGCCCGTCTGCTGCTACAAATCCATGATGAACTCATCGTGGAGGTGCCGGAAGACCAGGTCACTGCCACCTCAGAGCTCCTCATCAACACGATGCAATCTGCCGCCACGCTCGATGTACCGTTAGTCGTCGAGGCCACGGCGGGCACGCATTGGGGCGAGATCCACTGATGGAACTTTTCACCACGCTCCTGATCAAGCTCATCCCGCTTTATGTCATGATGTTTTTGGGCTATGCCGCCGGGCGCTGGCTCGATGTCAAAGGCCATAATATCGGCGCGGTCACGCTCTATCTCTTAGTGCCGATCATCATCTTTGATGGCGTGCTCCACACCCCGCTTTCCGCCGGGGTCATCGCCTTGCCACTGATCCTTTTTGGAATAAGTACCCTGTTCTGCATCATCTTTCTATTTATCAGTAAACGCCTTTTCCCCGCGCCTTTGCCCAATATTCTGGGCTTTATGGCTGGCACCGGGAATGCGGGTTATTTCGCCTTGCCGGTGGCGCTGATGCTGTTCGATGACGCCACGCTCGGCATTTACATCACCTGCATCCTCGGCTTCGTGATTTTTGAAAGCTCGATCGGCTATTACGTCGCCGCCAAGGGCAATTATTCAACGCGCGAATGTATCAGCAAGCTCCTGCGCCTGCCGATGCTCTATGCCTTCCTCATCGCACTTGTCCTCAATTTCGCTGGCATCACACGGCCGGCACTCTTCGATGATTTCATGCACAACATGCAGGGCGCCTATACCGTATTCGGCATGATGATCATTGGAGTTGGTATTGCCAATGCCCCGCGTTGGCATGTCGATCTTAGATTCACCGCACTTGCCTTTTTCATTCGCTTTGTTGCCTGGCCAGCGGTCACGCTCGGCTTCATCGCACTCGATCAGCAGGTGCTCGGCTGGTTGCCCGCCATCTCTTACCCTGCGCTGATTTTGATTTCCATTGTCCCGCTTGCCGCCAATTCTGTTATGTTCGCCACCTTGCTCAATGCCAGCCCGGAACGCGTCGCCACCACCGTGCTTGCAAGCACCGTCTTCGCCCTGGTCTACATCCCCCTCATGGTCCTCTGGCTCATGCCGGTATAGGCCCTACTCTTTCGCCTTCAGTGCCTTGATCTCTTCTTTCAGCTCGGCGATTTCGTGTAACAGAAACTGCAATACATCCTCGCGCCCGCGCGCATCGCCCGCCTCTTTTTTACCACCCGGGGCCATGAACTGCGCGGAATCCTTCTCGGCAAGCCCAGCAACGTCTCCCACCCCATCACGCTTTAAAATCGTGAACACCATCTGCCGAATCGCTTCATTACGCGAGCTAATCCCTTTCAGCGCCTGCCAGTGCTCGATATTCTTAAGCTCCGTAGCGCTTACTTTTAGTTGTACACTCTGATCGCGCTTTTCCTTTGCCATACCCACCACTCACTTTCGCACTAGCGCTTATGCGCGTTGCTTCACATCATCAGAAAGGGAAAACGCCGCTTCGGTCTTCTCTTGAATCTCTTCCACCGTCACATCTGGCGCGTGCTCGGCCAGGGTCACACCCTCGGGCGTAATATCAAACACCGCGAGCTCCGTAATCACGCGGTCAACCACGCCTTCGCCGGTCAGCGGCAGATGGCAGCGCTTCAGAAATTTCGGAAACCCGTCTTTGGCCGTATGCGCCATTAACACCACCACGCGCTTCACCCCGGCCACCAGATCCATCGCCCCACCAGGGCCTTTCACCATCTTGCCAGGAA
>JANQQO010000269.1 GCA_028289305.1 Rickettsiales bacterium
GGCTTGGAACAGCGAGAGTGCACCGACAAGCAAGAGTAGATTCATCGCAAGGGCGATGTTGGAGAAGATGCCAAACAAGCCATAGCTTAAAATCATGAAGATGATGACGCCGACAAGGCCGATGAGCGCGGCGTTGGTGCCGGCATCGATGGAGTCTTGGCCGAGGCTTGGGCCGACCGTACGCTCTTCCAAGATGGTGAGCGGCGCTGGAAGCGCGCCAGCACGGAGCAACAGCGCAAGATCGTTAGCCGATTGTACGGTGAAATTGCCGGTGATTTGGCCAGAACCGCCAAGAATCGGCTCTTCAATCACCGGAGCGCTGATGACCTCGTTATCAAGGACGATGGCGAAGGGTTTAGCGACATGTTCTTTGGTGACATTGGCAAAAATACGCCCGCCGCGATTGTTAAAACGGAAAAACACCGCAGGGCGCTGGTAATTATCATAGCCGGAACTGGCATTCACCAACATATCACCGCTGAGCATGATGCGTTTTTTGATGAGGTAATAGCGGGTTTCACCGGCGTCTTGCGTGCCGGTGAGTAATCTTGTGCCCGGAGGCGCCACACGCGGGCCGCCGGGGAACGGATCTTGCGTATCCATTAAGTGGAAGGTGAGTTTCGCGGTTTTGCCGAGCAGGCGCTTAAGCTGCTCAGGATCTTGCAGGCCCGGCACTTGCAGGAGAATGCGATCATCACCCTGGCGCTGGATAATTGGCTCACGCGTGCCGGTTTCATCGACGCGACGGCGGACAATTTCGATCGACTGATCGAGCACATTTTGCTGCATAGTGTCTAGCGCATCTTCACGGTAAGTGAGTGTGATAGTGGTGCCACTTTGATCGACGGCAATATCACGCGATAACTCACGGATAATATCTTCAACGCGGGAGGCGTCTTCGGCATTCCTTAGAGAAAAGCTGACACCTTGCTGGCGCTGGGAGAGGCCAAGATAGCCGATGCGCTCTTTGCGCAGGGCAACGCGCGTATCATCAAGCAGCGAAGCGTATTGCTCTTGCAGGTAAGTATCAAAGCCAACGCCAAGCAGGAGATAGGAGCCGCCACGGAGATCCAGCCCGAGATTGAGTTTGGATTCACGCGGGAACCAAGAGCCTGGGAGAAAATTCGGCACGGCAAGAAACAGCCCGCCGAGGCAGACCAACAGAACGAGTATGACTTTCCAGCGTGGAAAGTGGAGCATGGTGTCTATCGTTTCGCTTTAGATTTTTTCTTAGGCTTGGGCTTAGACGCGCTAGCGGGTTTTTCTTCCGCCTCGTCTACGCCGCGTGCGTGGAGATCTGAGATAGTGGTCTTCACGATTTTCACCGTGGTGCTAGGCGCGATTTCTACTTCTACGAGATTACTGCCCTCGCCTTCTACCTTGGTGATTTTACCCACCACGCCACCAGCAGTGACAACTTTATCGCCGCGCTTGAGGCCACCCACCATTTCCTGATGCTGTTTGAGCTTTTTCTGTTGTGGGCGGATGAGGAGAAAATAAAAAATCACGAAAATGAGGATGAGCGGGATGAGGCTTTCGAGCCCACCGCCCTGGCCGCCGCCCGCTGCCTGTGCCCAAGCATCGCTGGTGAATGCAAATATAGAAAGGGAAAGGAGTATGTATGCCATTATCATGCGCTTCTGTTATTAATAGTCATTCCACTTAAGCATTTCTGCTTGCTGCAAATACATACTTGCTGCGCTTCCGGTACTCAAGTAGTTATTTCTACGATCCGTTCCGGTTCTCGCAAGTAGGTATTTTCGCTGACGCATAAATGCTTAATTGAAGCGACTATCGAACGGGCAGGACTATACAGTAGTTTTAGGATAAAGGAATTATTTTTTAGGCGGTTTTGCGTCGTCTTTTTTGAGCAGGTCTTCTGCAAGACGAATCGCAAATATCATCACCACAAACGCCGTCCACGTCATCACGAGCTTCCAGATGAAGTTATCCTTAAACGGCTCATACCAAATCTGTATCGTGACGAGGAGAAACGAGATGAACGCCAACACCGCCACCACCTTCCAGATGGTGCGTGCATAGCGCGAGAAAAAGGAGGGATCGTTATTACTCATGGCGTGCTCCTTACTGAAGAGATAGAGGAAGAGTAGCTACTACACATGAAGAAAGCAACACTCTTCATGGAGAGAAGTCGCTATCCTAAATATTTCAAGGGATCGACAGCTTTGCGGCCTTTGCGTAGGGCAAAATAGAGCTGGGGTTTTTCAACATTGCCACTATTGCCTGCCAGAGCGATGGCCTGGCCGCGCTTGACCACATCACCCCTGCGCACCAGAATCTTCTGGTTATGGGCATAGGCGGAGAGCCAACCATTATTATGCTTCACAATGAGCAGATTGCCGTAGCCTTTGAGCTCTGTGCCAGCATAGACGACGACGCCATCGCCAGAGGCTTTGATACGCGCGCCGTTGGGCACGGAAATATTGATGCCGTCATTATAGATGCCGCCTTTTTTGGGGCCAAAGCGCGAGATGACCTTACCTTTCACCGGCCAACGGAAATCTTTCACATCGCCATGACGAAAACTGTTAGGCGTTTTGGCCTTGGCGTAGTTTTGTTTGCGTGGCTTAGCTTTCGGCTTTGGCGCATACGGATCAGGGCCTTTTGCCAAGACAAGGCGGGTTTTAGGCTTGCTGGGCTTGGCTTTTGGCGCCACCGATTTTGCTACTTGGGTGGCAGATTTTTTGGGCGGCGCACTGGCCAGCGCAAATGAGCGCGACGGCAGGCGCAGGCTCTGCCCGGTTTTTAGCGTATAGGGCGCTTGCAGTTTATTGATGCGGGCGAGGCTTGCCATATCCACCTGATGCTGGCGGGAGATTTCATAGAGCGTATCGCCACGTTTAACGGCATAGAGCGCTCCACGGCTGATTTTGAGCTTTTGCCCAGCATTTAGATGATATGGCGCGCGGAGGCGGTTTTGTATAATGATTTCTTTACTCGGCACACTAAAACGGCGTGCGAGATCATAGAGCGTATCGCCTTTTTGCACGGTGATGGTGCGGTATAGCGCGTGTTGCTTTTTCTGCGCAGACTGGGTGGAGGTTTTGCCACCAGGACCAAAGAAATCGCCACCATAATGCTTGATTTCCGCCGCTTTCTGGGTGCAACCAAGCAGCAGCGTGAGGCATAATAAGGCGATGATGTAACGCGGTGCGTGCATTTTTCGTTCTACCTGAAGTACAAAATGTACGGTTATTACAACGCGCTATTATAGCCGATTTTTTTATACTCGAGTAGTATTTTTTACAAATGATCGGCAGCAGAGATGATCTCTTGGCCATGCATATATGGGCGGAGGGCGTGTGGAATGGTGATGGAGCCATCAATGTGTTGGTAGTTCTCCATTACAGCAACTAGCGTGCGGCCAACAGCGAGGCCCGAGCCATTGAGGGTGTGGAGATCTTCAATATGTTTTTCGTCTTTACGGTAGCGGGCTTGCATGCGCCGCGCCTGGAACGCACCACAATTGGAGCAGCTGGAAATCTCACGATATTTCACCTGGCCGGGGAGCCAGACTTCGATGTCATAAGTTTTCTGGGCGGAAAAGCCAGTATCGCTGCTGCAGAGCAGCACAACACGATAGGGCAACTCAAGGCGCTTGAGGATTTCTTCTGCGGCACCCGTGATATATTCGTGCTCTTTTTCCGCGGCTTCGGGGGTGGTGATGGAGACGAGCTCAACTTTGGAGAACTGATGCAGGCGGATCATCCCACGTGTATCGCGCCCAGCTGCACCGGCTTCTGAGCGAAAGCAGGGTGTGTGGGCGGTAAAACGCAACGGCAGATCATCTGCTTCTACGATGCGTTCACGCACCATATTGACCAGCGGCACTTCCGCGGTGGGAATGAGGCGATAATCATTGGTGGTAGCGAAAGAATCTTCCGCGAATTTCGGGAGCTGCCCGGTGCCAAATAGCGCCGGATCACGCACCAAGAGGGGTGGCGAGGCTTCTGTGAAGCCAAATTCGCGCGTGTGAATATCTAGCATGAACTGGGCCAGCGCGCGCTCAAGACGGGCAAGATCACCCGTGAGCATGACGAAGCGGGATCCGGAAATGCGTGCCGTATGCTCAAAATCCATGAGGCCGAGGTCTTCGCCTAAGGTGAAGTGTTCCTGAGGTTCAAAGTCGAACTGGGTGTGCTCCCCTACCCTACGCAGCTCAACATTTTCAGACTCATCTGCGCCCTCTGGAACATCTTCAGCCAAGGTGTTGGGCAGGGTGGAGAGGAGATCGTCAAGCACTTGCATCGTGGGCTCAGCGGCCTCTTCTTCCTGTGCATTTTTTAGCGCAGCGATTTCGGCTTTGAGCTCTTTTGAGCGGGCAATTTCTTCAGCGGCATCTTCGCCTTTTGCTTTTAGCTCACCGATGCGCTTGGCGCTTTCATTCATCTGCTGTTGCAGATCTTGCAGGGCGGTTTTGCCGCCGCGTACATCTTTATCATGCGACAAGATTTCTTCTGCGCACGGGCCTAAGCCACGGCGCACCATCGCCTCATCAAACGCGTCTGGATTAGCACGTATCCATTTTATATCATGCATTGCTTTGCTTCTCTTTCTCTACCCAGCGACATAACAGAATGGAGCAACCATAAAGAAACATGAGCGGGATGGCGAGGCCTATTTGGCTGATGATATCAGGTGGGGTGAGGATGGCGGCTAAAACAACGACGCCGACTAAGGCATATTTCCATTTTTGCTTAAGTGCTTGGGTGGTGACAAAGCCAGCGCGGGCTAGGAGCATTAGGATGATGGGCAGCTGGAAGGCAAGACCAAAGGCGATGATGAGCTTCATAACGATGGAGAGATATTCGCTGGTGCGTGCTTCGAGCTGGATGGGGAGATTGCCGTCGCCGGAAGGCACCTCAAAGCCTAAGAAAAACTGCCAGGCGAGCGGGAAGATGAAATAATATACCATGGCTGCGCCGAGGAGGAAGAGGATGGGTGCTGCGATGAGGAAAGGGAGGACGACTTTTTTCTCCTTCTTATAGAGGCCGGGCGCGAGAAAGAAATAGAGCTGGCCAGCGATAATAGGAAAGGTGAGGATGAAGCCAGCGAATAGTGCGACTTTTAAATGGACGAAGAAGGCCTCAGCCAGGCCGGTATAGATGAGGCGGCGGCCGGTTTGGCCTTCAAATATCTCCGCGAGCGGGGCTAAGAGGAATTGGTAGATATGGCCAGCAAAACCATAGGACAGGGCGAAGCCAACAAAGAGCGTGGCGAATATAATGACCAGGCGGCGGCGCAGCTCACGCACATGCTCGATCAACGGAGAGGCGGTATGGTCGATATCATTTAACATAGCGCCTATTGCTGTGCTTTCTTCTTATTTTTGAGCGGGAGCTCAAGCTCTTTTTCGACGGTTTCTACATCGAATGCTTCGCGGACATTGCCTTCTAAATCAACGATACGACGGACGCTGTGGGTATAGCGAGTGAGCTCGCTTTTGGCTTCAGTAATGCCGCTTTCTTTTTCTGCCTCGCGCAGGGCATCGAATAGCTCTTGCCCGGCATCTTTGATTTTGGCAAATAGCTGCATGCCCCGACGCGCAATAGCCGGCCAATCTGCCGGTGGAATGACCAGCACGGCAACCGCAAGAATGAGGAATATCTCCGACCAGGCGAGATCAAACATGGTTGTGCTCTTTTGCGATTAAGAAGCCGGTTACGCTGCTTTATCTTCGTCTTTCTTTTCTTCCTTAGCGGCGGATTCTTCTGCTTCTTCTTTGGCTTCTTCTTTGGCTTCTTCAATCGCTTGTTTTACGATTTCTTCATCACCCTCTTTTTCTGCACCCTCACCTTTAAGGCCTTCTTTGAGGTTACGCACTCCTTTGCCGACATCGCCCATTAGCGAGGGTAATTTACCCGCACCAAATACAATAAAGACGATGACAAGGATGAGAACGAGTTGCCATACACCAATGCTCATTATCTATTTCTCCTTTACTACTATAGCGCCCAGGTGCAGCACCTTACGATTTACAAGACCAAGACGCAAGTTTTTTAGCCGCGTAGTGTATGAAGGCGTTGCCCCTAGGCTACTAGATATGGTATCACTGAGGTGGTTTTTGACATAGAAATGCAAACACGAAGGATAGTGTGCATCATTCAGGCTTAACAGAAATATTAGTGTTGCTGATGGCAGCCATTGCGGTGGTGGCCGTGTTCAAGCGACTGAACTTAAGCCCTGTGCTGGGCTATCTGGTAGCAGGCGGGGTGATTGGCCCGCATGGGTTAGCGATTATTCAGGATGTCGAATCGACACGCACCATTGGCGAGTTTGGCGTGGTGCTGCTGTTATTTTATATTGGGTTAGAGCTGACGCTGAAACGTTTGCAGTCGATGAAGCTGCATATTTTTGGATTTGGTGGCGGGCAAGTGTTGCTGACCAGTGCGGCGATATGGGCGATTTGTATTGCGCTGGGCCTGGATAGCCGAACCGCGCTGATTATTGGCGGCAGCCTGGCGCTGTCTTCAACTGCGATTGTACTGCAGGTGTTACATGAGCAGGGCGGTGGCGCAACCCAGCTGGGGCGGCTTTCCCTAGCAACGTTGATATTGCAGGATTTGGCGGTGGTGCCCTTGCTGGTGCTAGTGCCCTTGCTAGCGAATGAAAGCGGAGATGGCAATATTGGCTATGCACTGCTCGATGCATTGGTGCGTGCAGCGATTACCTTAGCGGCGATTATCGCGATTGGGCGCTTGTTCTTACGGCCGCTCTTCCGTTTGATTGGCTCTTTAAAAAGCCGGGAGCTGTTTTCCGCCACGACATTGCTGATTGTGTTGGGTGCTTCGTTTACGACCGAGCATTTCGGGCTTTCCTTAGCGCTGGGCGCATTTATGGCAGGGGTGATGGTGGCAGAAACCGAATATGTGCATCAAGTGGAGGCGGATATTCAGCCGTTTAAGCTATTGCTGCTTGGGCTGTTCTTCATGACGGTGGGGATGAATATTGATTTTGCACTGCTGAATGAGAAGATTTTGACGATTACCTTGCTGGCGATTGGGCTGTTGATCGGCAAGGCGGTAATTATCGCGGGGCTGTGTAAGGCATTTAAGTTCTCCAATGGCGTGGCGATACGTAGCGGATTTTTGCTCTCGCAGGGCGGTGAGTTTGCCTTTGTAATATTTGGGTTAGCAACGCTGCAAGGCGTGATGGACGGCCCACTCTCGCAGATGTTGCTGGTGATGGTATCGCTGACCATGGCGCTGACGCCGCTTTTATCAGCAATTGGGCAGCGATTGGGTGATAAAATCGATCGCCGCGATCCGCATGTGTTTGAGTTGGGGAATATTGAGAAGGAAACCAAAGATTTGGATCGGCACGTGATTGTGGCGGGTTTTGGCCGCGTCGGGCGGACGGTGTGTAAGCTGCTGACGGCGAATAAGGTGCCGTTTATCGCGCTGGATACCGACCCGGCAA
>JANQQO010000127.1 GCA_028289305.1 Rickettsiales bacterium
TTCGGTATCGTATTGTTCGGCTACTTCTTTCGCCGCTGTATCAACGACATCTTTTAAGATGGCGAGCTCGCGCGTATCCATCACCAGCGGAATCATGACTTCCACAATGGCGGTGTTATCGCCTTTTTCTTTATTCACGCGGGCGGCGGCGCGGAAGATGGCCTGGGCCTGCATGGCGTAGATTTCCGGATAGGTAATGCCAAGCCGGCAGCCGCGATGGCCGAGCATGGGGTTGGTTTCGCGCAAGGAAGCGACGCGCTCATGCACTTCGCGCTCCTGAATGCCCAGTGCGCGGGCGACGTCGTCGATTTCCTCTTTGGTGTGGGGGAGGAATTCGTGCAAAGGCGGATCGAGCAGGCGGATCGTGACCGGCAGGCCTTCCATGATGCGGAAGATTTCTTCAAAATCGTTGCGCTGCATGGGGAGGAGCTTATCGAGTGCGGTTTTGCGCCCGGCAGTATCTTTACTCAAAATCATTTCACGCATGACGGTGATGCGCTCGGCATCGAAGAACATATGTTCAGTGCGGCACAGGCCAATGCCTTCCGCACCGAATTCGCGCGCGGTGGCGGCATCGGCAGGCGTTTCTGCATTGGTGCGGATGTTAAGGCTGCGGATGTTATCCGCCCAGTCCATCAGCGTGGCGAAATTGCCGGAAAGCTCGGGCTTGATGGTGGGGACATCGCCTAAAATCACTTCGCCAGTAGTGCCGTTAATGGTGATGTGGTCACCGGCCTTGACGGTAGTGTTCCCGGCGGTGAAGGTGCCGTTTTCATAGGAGATGCGGACATCGCCCGCGCCGGAGACGCAGGGCCGGCCCATACCACGGGCGACGACAGCCGCGTGGGAAGTCATGCCACCGCGGGCGGTGAGGATGCCTTCTGCGGCGTGCATGCCGTGAATATCTTCTGGGCTGGTTTCAATGCGCACCAGGATGACTTTTTCTTTGCGGCCGGCGAGGCGCTCGGCCTCTTCGGCGGAGAAAACTACCGTGCCGGAAGCAGCGCCGGGCGAGGCGGGCAGGCCGCGCGCGATCACGGTTTTTTCTGCATCAGGATCGAGTGTGGGGTGCAGCAATTGGTCGATGGAATTGGGTTCGATGCGGCTGACCGCTTCTTCTTCGCTGATCAGGCCTTCTTCCACCATTTCCACGGCAATGCGGATGGCGGCTTGGGCGGTGCGTTTTCCAGAGCGGGTTTGCAGCATCCAGAGCTTGCCGTTTTGCACGGTGAACTCGATATCCTGCATGTCTTTATAGTGTTCTTCGAGCGTTTGGTAGACGGTGACGAGCTCGCCGTATACTTTTGGCATCGCTTCTTCCATGGGCATGCCATCGCTGCCTAAGCTCTCTTTTCCTTCTTTTGAGATGGGTTGCGGCGTGCGGATGCCAGCGACCACGTCTTCGCCTTGCGCGTTGATCAAATATTCACCGAAGAAGCGCTTTTCCCCAGTGGAAGGATCACGGGTGAAGGCAACGCCGGTGGCGCAATCTTCGCCCATATTGCCGAACACCATGGCTTGGATATTGAGGGCAGTACCCCAGGCTTCGGGGATATCATACATGCGGCGATAGGTGATGGCGCGGGCGTTCATCCAGGATTTGAACACCGCCCCAATCGCGCCCCAGAGCTGCTCGCGTACGTCGGTGGGGAAGGGTTCTTTGTGGATTTCTAGCACTTTGGCTTTGAAATCGTCGACGAGCGATTGCAGATCTTCTGCACTCAGTTCGGTATCAAGCTCAACGCCGGTATCGTGTTTTTTGAGTTCGAGCAATTCTTCAAAGTGATAGTGGTCGACGCCCAGCACCACATCGCTATACATCTGGATGAAGCGGCGATAGCTGTCATAAGCGAAGCGCGGATTGCCGCTTTTTTCGGCCAGGCCGCGGACGGTCTCGTCATTGAGGCCGAGATTGAGCACGGTATCCATCATGCCTGGCATGGAAGCGCGGGCGCCAGAGCGCACCGAGACCAGGAGCGGATTTTCCGGATTACCAAACCCAGCGCCGATCAGGCTCTCAATATAGCTGAGTGCGGCGTCTACCTGCTCAT
>JANQQO010000022.1 GCA_028289305.1 Rickettsiales bacterium
CTAAACAGATAGGCGGGGATGAGCAGCAGAAAGGCGATAAACAAAAGCAGATGCGCGTGGGCATAATTTTGTGGCGCGGCGCCGAAGGCGGCAAAGCCAATGGCCAAGATCAGCAGGAGGAACAGCCCATTGGCGCGCTCAGATAAAATAAGGCGCAGGCTGGTGAGGATCGGGATCTGGCGATCGCGCTTTAGGATATAGGCTTTATAGCCATCGCCGCTGATGCCGCCGGGAAGGAGGATGTTATAAAACGCGGTGATGTAATACAGCATGATGGAAAATCCGACCGAGAAGCGGTGGCCAGCGGTGGAGAAATAATAGCGCATGCGGAAAGCGCTGATGATTTGCGAGAGATTGAGCACGGCAAAGGCGCTGAGCAAATAGAGCGAGGGGATGGTGCGCAGGTGATCGCCGAGGGTGGTCATATCGATCTGGCTGAAGACCAGCGCGAGCGCGCCGATGGTGAAGACAATTTTGCCAAACAGGATGAGGAGTTTGACCGCTTTCTTACGTGGTGCGGTCGGCTCCGCGTCGGGGGGCGTCATGCCTCTTCCTTCCCGCCACGATAGCGCGCGGCGATGACATAGGGCGTTTTATTCTGCGAGCCGTAATAGGTGCGGACCAAAAGTTCCGCGACGAAGCCGGTGGTGATGAATTGCACGCCAATGATGAGCATGAGAATGCCGACATAGAAAAGCGGGCGGCCGCCGATATCCTCACCGAGGAGTTTTTGTACCAAGAGATAGGCTTCGATGAGCACGCCGATCGCGGCCATGCCCATGCCGAGTGTGCCGAAGAGATGCATCGGCTTTTGGCGATAACGCAGGAAGAAATACATCAGCAGCAAATCGCTGGCGACGCGGAAGGTGCGGCCCAGGCCGTATTTAGAGGTGCCGAATTGGCGCGCATGGTGGGTGACATCCATCTCGGCGATCTTCGCCCCTTGCATTTCAGCTAAGATCGGGATGAAGCGATGGAGCTCGCCCCAGAGATCGAGCTGTTTGGCAAGGGTGGCGGTGAAGACTTTAAGGGTACAGCCATAATCATGCATATGCACGCGGGTGACGCGGCGGATCACCGCATTGGCGGCTTTGCTCGGCAGGGTGCGCAGCAACGCGTTATCCTGTCGGTTAACCCGGCGACCCATGACGACATCGAGCTCTTCTTCCTGCAAGCGGGTAAGCATGGCGGGGATGTCTTTTGGATCGTTTTGTAGATCGCCATCCATAGTGGCGATGTACTCGCCCTCGGCTGCTGCGATGCCGGCTGCCATCGCGGGCGTTTGCCCGAAATTGCGGGCAAAGCGAATCAGGCGGATATGGGATTTTTTGTGTTTGAGAATATTCTCCACCGTGGCATCGCGTGAGCCATCATCGACCAAGATCACCTCATGCGTGATGCCATCCAGCGCGCTATCCAGCTGCTCTAGCAGCGGCGCGATGTTATCGGCCTCATTATAAACAGGAATGACGACGGACAATTTCATAACAGACCATTTGGATGATTATTCATTTGCATGCCCGTTCTCTTAGCATTATTTTTCATAAATGGCAGCCAAGAAATCGTCTTCCGGTGCAGGCAAAGGACCTGCTTCCTTCGTACACTTACGGGTGCATAGCTCGTATTCCCTCTCTGAGGGCGCGATTCAGATCGCAGCCCTTGCGGATTTGTGTAAGGATGCGCGTATGCCGGCGATGGCGATTACCGATAGTGGCAATCTTTTTGGTTCGCTGGAATTCTCGGTCGCCTGTGCGAAGGGAGGCATTCAGCCGATTATTGGCTGTGAAGTACGGGTGAAGGAGACAACCACCCAGCCCAATGGCAAGCCAGAGACCAGCACGCTGGTGCTGCTGGCAAAGGATAAAACAGGGTATCAGAATCTGCTCTCGCTGGTGAGCGATGCGTTTCTTTCTGGCCAGGATAGCCACCATCCCGCTGTGACGTTTGATGCGATTGCGGCGCATAGTGCGGGGCTGATTGCGCTGACCGGTGGAGCAGAAGGCGTGCTTGGTACGCTGCTGCAAAAAGGCCAGAGCAGCGCGGTGGAGAAGCGCTGTGACACGCTGCAGAAGGTGTTTGGCGATAGGCTCTATATCGAGATTGCACGGCATGGGACGGATGCAGAAGCGCAGACCGAGCCGGGGCTGTTGGAGCTTGCCTACGCGCGGGATATCCCGCTAGTGGCGACGAATAATGTCTATTTTGCGACGCGCGAGATGTTTGATGCGCATGATGCGCTGATCTGCATTGCCGATGGGCGCTATATCAGTGAGGATAATCGCCGGCGTTTTACGCCAGAACATTATTTTAAGACCGCAGAGGAGATGGCAGCGCTGTTTGCCGATCTGCCTGAAGCGGTGCAGAATACGAAGGTGATTGCCGAGCGCTGCGCGGTGATGGCGGAATTGCGCGATCCTATTCTGCCTGATTTCCCCACGCAGAAAGGGCAGAGCCAGGAAGAGGAGCTCTTGGCTGTGGCACAAGCGGGCTTAGAAGCGCGGCTTGCTGCACAAGGGGTGGATGTCAACAACGATAAGGAAGCGACAGCACCGTATTTCGAACGGCTGGAATTTGAGCTTGGGGTGATTAACCGCATGCATTATGCGGGGTATTTTTTGATTGTGTCGGATTTTATTCGCTGGGCGAAGGAGCAGAGCATCCCGGTGGGGCCTGGGCGCGGTTCAGGCTCGGGCTCGGTGGTGGCCTGGGCATTGCGCATCACGGATTTGGATCCGCTGCGTTTCGGCTTGCTGTTTGAACGGTTTTTGAACCCTGAGCGGGTGTCGATGCCGGATTTTGATATCGATTTCTGTCAGGAGCGGCGCGATGAGGTGATTCGCTATGTGCAGCAGAAATATGGCGCGGATAAAGTGGCGCAGATCATCACCTTTGGGAAATTGCAAGCGCGTGCGGTGCTACGCGATGTCGGGCGCGTGGTGCAAATGCCGTATGGGCAGGTGGACCGGATTTGTAAGATGATTCCATTTAATCCGATCGACCCGGTGACGCTATCGCGCGCAATTGAGATGGATCCGGATCTGCAAAAAGAGCGCGATGCAGATGAAGAGGTGGCGCGGCTACTCGATATGGGCTTGAAGCTCGAAGGGTTGCACCGCCATGCCTCGACGCATGCGGCAGGGGTGGTGATTGCCGACCGGCCGCTGCGCGAGCTGGTGCCGCTCTATTATGACCCGCGGTCGGATTTCCCGGTGACGCAATATTCGATGAAGCATGCGGAGATGGCCGGGCTGGTGAAGTTCGATTTTCTCGGCTTAAAAACCCTAACGGTGATTGCGCGCAGTGTGGCGCTGATTGAAGAGCAGGGGGAGACGGTGGATATCGAGCGCATCCCGTTTGATGATGCGGCGACATATCAGATGCTGTCTGAAGGCGATACGACGGGCGTGTTCCAGATGGAAAGTGCGGGTATGCGCGATGCGCTGCGCAAGATGAAGCCGGATAGTATCGAGGATATTATCGCGTTGATTTCGCTCTATCGTCCGGGGCCGATGGAGAATATCCCGACCTATATTGCGCGCAAGCACGGCAAGGAAAAGCCCGATTACCTGCATCCGCTGCTCGAGGAGGTGCTGAAGGAAACCTATGGCGTGATTATCTATCAGGAGCAGGTGATGGAGATCGCAAAAGTGCTGGCGGGATATAGCCTGGGTGCGGCGGATCTGCTGCGCAAAGCGATGGGCAAAAAGATTAAGGCGGAGATGGATGCGCAGCGCGAAATCTTCGTCAGCGGTGCGGTGAAGAATAAGGTCGATAAGGCGCAGGCGAGCAGTATTTTTGATCTGGTGGCGAAATTTGCGGGCTATGGGTTTAATAAAGCGCATGCGGCGGCCTATGCGGTGATTGGCTATCAGACGGCGTATCTGAAGGCGAATTACCCGGTAGAGTTTTTCACCGCCTCGATGAATATCGATAGCGGGGATACCGATAAGATTGCGGTGTTTCGCCAGGAGGCGCAGCGCGCTGGCATTGCGCTATTGCCGCCGGATATTAATGCATCCCGCGCGTGGTTTGCCACTGAGGCAGTAGAAAATCCGAAAGAGGGTGAGCGCAAGCGCGCGATTCGCTACGCGCTTGGGGCGCTTAAAAATGTAGGCATGGCGGCGATGGAAGCGCTGGAGGAAGAGCGTGCGGCGAATGGCCCGTTTACGGATATTTTTGATATGGCTGGGCGCTGCGATAGCAAGGTGATCAATAAACGGCAGATCGAGAATTTGGCGAAGGCCGGGGCGTTTGACAGTATTCATCCCAATAGGCGGCAGGTGTTTGAGGCGGCGAATCTGCTGGTGCGCCATAGTGCCTGCCGGCAGGAGGAGAAGAGCTCGCAGCAGGAGAATTTATTTGGCGGGTTTGAGGAAAGCGCATTGCCGCAGCCGGTATTGCCTGAGGTAATTGATTGGTCGGAAGACGAGCGCATGCAGCTGGAATATGAAGCGATCGGGTTTTACCTGACTGCGCACCCGCTCGCAGTCTATATGGAGGCGCTGCCGCGGCTGGGGGTGGTGACGGCGAGCACACTGGAGGAGCAGGCGCGCAAATTCACCAAGGAGATGAAGCTTGCAGGGGTGGTGACGCATATCACGCATCGCGCCTCGGAGAATAAGCGCTTTGCCTATGTGCAGTTTTCCGATCCGAATGGCACGGTGGAGGTCTCGATTTTTGATGAGGAGCTGATCACGCAGAAGCGCGATCTGCTGGAGAGTCAGCAGCCGCTGCTGATTACCGCAGAAGCG
>JANQQO010000039.1 GCA_028289305.1 Rickettsiales bacterium
GATCAGCGAAGAGAGGGTTGTGGAAAAACCGTTCTGCACCTTGCTGCATTTTCAAAAAACACCGCATAAAGCCCAGCCGAAGCTTTTGGTGGTAGCGCCACTTTCTGGGCACTACGCCACGCTGCTGCGCGGCACGGTAAAAGCACTATTGCCACATTTTGATGTCTATATCACCGATTGGATGAACGCGTCTGATGTGCCGCTTTCTTTAGGCCCGTTCGGCTTTGATGACTATACGAATTATGTCATCGAATTTATTCACACATTGGGTAAAAACGTGCATCTGATGGCGGTGTGCCAGCCTTCCGTGCCGGTTTTGGCAGCCATATCGCTGATGGCGACCGAGAAAGATCCGCTAGCACCCAAAACCGCGACACTGATTGGTGGGCCGATCGACACACGCATCAACCCTACAAAAGTGAATGAGACAGCAGAAGGGCGGACGATTGATTGGTTCGAACAAAATGTCATCACCCATGTGCCGTTTAACTATGTGGGCTTCATGCGCCGCGTTTATCCCGGCTTTTTGCAGCTCACCGGGTTTATGACCATGAATCTCGACCGGCATCTCGGCGAGCATATGAAACTATATCAGCATTTAATCGAGGGCGATGGCGATAGTGCCGAGGCACACCGGGTGTTTTATGATGAATATCTTTCGGTGATGGACCTGCCGGCGGAGTTCTATCTAGAGACGGTGCAGCATGTCTTCATCGAGCATGCGCTGCCGAAAGGCACGCTGGTGGTGAATGGTGAGAAGGTGCGGCCGCAGGATATTACAAAAACGGCGATCTTAACGATTGAAGGCGAGCGGGATGATATCTCCGGCGTTGGGCAAACCAAAGCAACGCTGGATTTGTGTAAAAACCTGCCCGCGGCGAAAAAGAAATACCACCTGCAAAAAGGTGTGGGACATTACGGCACCTTCAATGGCCGCCGCTATCGCGAGCATATCGTGCCAATTATCGTCGATTTTGCGAAGAAGAATAGTTAGGTTTCTTTTACCCCGTTTGTCATACCGGCGAAGGCCGGTATCCAGCATACCGTGAGATGGACCCCGGCCTACGCCGGGGTGACGAGTATGTGAAAGTATCACCATTATAACCAGTAACGAATAACCAATAACGAATAACGACTTCCTACCGCTCCAGGGTTTTGTGCATATAGCGCGCCAGGGCGGTATCGCGGTGGTAGAGGCGCAAACCCAGCCAGATCAGGAAGAAGAAGAAGAACGCGATGCAAATGCGGTAGTTCTGCGTGAGGTCATCGCCGCCCCAATTGGGGATGGCGCGTAAGACGGCCCAGAGGGCGAGGAAGCTGATGAGCAGCGCGCTATCGCGCCAATCGCGGGTATATTGCAGCAGCACTACAGGGATGAGTGCGGCATAGGCGTAGTAATAATTCGCCGGAATCGCAAACAGGAACAGCACCAGCCCGCCAAAAAGCAGCGTGCCTTCCTCCAAGCGTAGCCGGCGCATTGCCCAGGCGGCCGCCGCCGTAAGCCCCACGGTAAACGGGATTTGGACCCATTGCTGGCTTTCCCAGCTTTCCACCAGCCGGGCATTCCACACCGCGAAGCTCGCAAGCCCCTCCGCCCACCAGAAACTCTGATTCGGCACCCACTCGGCCCAGACAGCAATGCGGCGATAGCCGATATGCCAGACGAAGAACAAATCTTTATGCGCGCCAATATTCTCAAAGAATTGCAGCCAGAACGCCGGGCCGAATAGGATGAGACTGAGGCCGATGAGCACGATGCTGACACTTGCTACACCCAGGATATAGTGGATCAGCGGGCGTTTCCAGCCCTGGGGTTCTCGGATGAAGCGGTAAAGCAACATCAGCCCAGCACCCGCGACGAAAACCGCGGGGAAGACGCGCATCAACATGGCAAACCCTAAGAAAACACCGCTTAAGAAATAGCGCTCCATTTTCAGACTGCTAATGCCGCAGATCAGGCCAAAGAGCCAGAGATGGCGGAAATAGGAGCCACCGGTCCAGCCAATGCTCGAGACGAAGCTGGTGCCAAAGGCGATGATGAATAGCGCAAGGCCAATCGTGCCGAAGGCGCGATAGAGAAACACGCAGCCAATGGCAAGCAGCAGCACATCGAGCAGGGAGAGCAGCTCGGCTTGGTCCCAAGTCGGCGGGTAGGTCATCCACGGATCACTGATGGGGATGAGGTTGGAGACGGTGTGGCCGATCACATTCCAGGTCGGTGGCGGGTTAAACCCGGCAT
>JANQQO010000052.1 GCA_028289305.1 Rickettsiales bacterium
GCCAGTTTTCATGCATGACATGGCCGGGGCGCTCCGAGGCGATGGTGAGGCCATAGAGCTGGCGCGAAAGGCCGACGGCGAAATCGCAAATATCGATCATTTCTTGCACTTCACCACGCGCTTCTTCGATGATTTTGCCGCATTCGCTGGTGACGAGGCGGGCGAGCGGTTCTTTGGCGCTGCGCAATTCTTCGCCGAAGAGGCGGATGAGCTCACCGCGCTTCGGTGCAGGAATTTCGCGCCAGGTGGTGAAGGCGTTTTCTGCGGCAAGGATTTTGCTGTTTAAGGTTTTTGGGGTATCACAGGCGAGGCTGATCAAATGGCTGCCATCGATGGGGGAAGTGACATCAAGCTCTTTGCCGATATGGGCTTTGATATCGACACCGAGCTGTTTCAACTCCTGCATTTCTTCTGCAGCGCCGGTTTTAGGAGGAAGGGTGATGGATTTTTTCATGTCTTATATCCCAGTGCCTCTTTTAAAGAATAGGAATATGGCTGCTTGAATAGGTAACCAGGTAATACTAGCAAGTATCGACTGGAAAAACATTGTAACACGTAGAGAATCAGAGGGCTCAGTTCCTGTAACCAAATATGTTGGCGAAGCGCCTGACGACACGGAAAACCAATAAACCAAAAATAACGGTATCCCGCTGATTAGTAACAAGAAGATGAATTTAGACTTTCTTCCCTTCATGAGCTGCGCGCTGCCTATTCGTGCCTTTGAGAAATCCATATCGTTATGAAAGAGGTAAAAGAAGGGAATGAAAAAATATTTTAGGAAAAACCAGAATGAGAGCACTGTTGCCACAAGAAGCGGGACGACAACTCCTAGTTCAAGTAGCGGGTAATGCTCGTCCTTTGGTTGCAATATCTTACCTACCAAAAGGGCGATTAAAAACGGCCACATATATAGTATTACCAGAAAAAAGAATCCTTTGAGTACTGGCCAGAATTTTTCTTGGATCAATGCGGCGAAGTTTGGCAAGGCGGTCTGTTGTTGTGACCGAAGAAGGAATAATGTGTTGAGTATAATAAAAAAGATAAAAAATGGGATTAGTGTAATTAATGTTGTGAGCAATCCTTCGGCATAGTCGAAATAGCTAGGAAACTGTTCTGCCTCTTCGCTAGTTAGATCTAACTCTATATCTAAATCTTGAACCGCTATATGAAATTTGATTGCGAGCATCCCAAATAGGTAATCTATAATTCCAAAAAGAATAGCGGTTGAAAGGAATAACGAAAGATTCCTTCTTAACAGGCTGAGCGATTCGGCGATGATTTCGGTTATGGAACCCATGGGAAGATACTCCTTTTACGCTTGGTAAAGATGGCCATTTTTTGTTTCTAGGAAGTGGTCTAGTGCGATTTCCTCCTGCTTGATGAAGCCGTGTTGGGGGAGGGTGCCGGCGCTGACCATTTCGACAACTGCGGTGATGGAAGCGGCGGTGGTCCAGGAGATGGCGCGCCATTGCTGGCCAGCGATTTCTTGCGGGTAATAGGCGCGGACGAATTCCTTACGGGTGAGTGTGTCGTCTTCGTCCCAGCCTTCTACCGCAGCGTGGACATAGACGACGTCGTCATTGACCGGGGGTTTGGCATTCACGAGGATGCGGCCGGCGGCTTCACGATCTTCCCGCATGCGCAGTTCGTGGAAGAATAGGCGCATTAATTTGCAATGGCCGGGATAGCGCATGGTTTTGTAGTTTAGGGTTTCGACCGTGTCTTTATAGGTTTCGCACATCGTGCCGAGGCCGCCGGAGGTGGTGAAGGCCTCTAGTTTTATGCCGCTGATAAAGATGGTTTCGAGCGCCTGCATAGCGGGGACCATTTTGATGTGGCCGTCATCAATGACTTCACAATCGTTGAGGTATTCGTTCACCACGCCTTCTGGCGACCAGTTAAAGGCATAGCCGAGTAGGCCGGTGGGGTGCTGGGGCAGGGCACCGACGCGCAGGTTAATGCTACGCAGGCGGGCGAATTGCTGGGCAAGATCGGCACCGACAATGCCGATAAACCCAGGGGCGAGGCCGCATTGCGGCGCCATGACGCTTTTTGCGCTGCTGGCTAGTTTTCGGATGGCATTGGTGGTGGGAACATCTTCAGTGAGGTCGAAATAATGCACGTTATGGGCATGGGCGCATTCTGCGATGGGGAGGTTTAAGTGATAAGGCAGGCAGGAGATGACCGCATCTGCTTCTTTAAGGTGTTTTTCTAATTCTTTTGGGTTGGTGACATCGGTAGCGATGGTGGGAAATGGCAGATCATGTGCGGTAGCGTCGATACCGGTGACGGAAAAGCCACTCTCTTGCAGCAAGGTGGCAACCAAAGAGCCCACTTTACCAAGGCCGAGGATGAGGGTGTTTTTTATCTGCTGCGGCATGAAATCTACCATACCGTGTTCACTGATATTGGAAAAGGGGAATTATCCAAAAATGATTGATCATTAGAGTGAGGGATTTATATTGCGACGGGGAACATAACGTCTTTTAGTAAGGAGATATGTGGTGAATATGCGCGTATTGGCAGGGGTTTTTATCCTGATACTGGCGGTGGTGCCTCTTATAGGGGATGCGAAGGTGATTACCTTTGGCAGGAATAAGGGGCAGGATGTGAAGAGTAGCCAGGAATTGGCACAAGAGCGGCAAGAGCAGATGGTCGATAAGCTGGAGCAGATGCGTGCGGGGATGGCGCTGTTAAACCGCAATATCGTGCAGATGAATAACGTGATGGATTACCAGCTGAAGGCAACGAATGATTTGCTGACGAAGTTGTTGAAGGTGGAGGTGGCGAATAATAAAGAATTGGTGAAGCAGGGAGACGAAGAATCAAAAGATGTTTCTGTTGGCGGTGTGAGTAGCAAAGAAGAGCTGCAGGCATTGCGTGAGATCAACAAGCAGCTGGAGCGCGTGGTGGAAGAGCAAAAATGGATCAACACGCTGCTGCAGACCTATCTTGAGCAAGCCCAGTCGGGTAATTAGGTGTGGGATATGCGCAGGCAGGGTTTGGTGAGATGAGGGTGACGCCGGTGGTGCTGTGTGGGGGTGAGGGTGCGCGCCTGTGGCCGCTTTCAGGTGCAGCGCAGCCGAAGCCATTTTTATCGCTGACATCAGAGAAGACGTTATTCCAAGAGACATTGTTGCGCTGTGAGGCGGGTGGGTCGCTGTTTACTGCACCCTGGGTGGTGTGCCATCGGCGCCATCGTTTTTTAGTGGGTGAGCAGGCGCAAGGGGCGGGCGTGGATGTGGAGAGGATCGTGCTGGAGCCGATGGCGAAGAATACGGCACCGGCGGTGCTGAGCGCGGCGTTATTGGCGCTGGAGCAGGACGTGGATGCGGTGCTGCTATTCTTACCGGCGGATCATGTGATTGGTGATGTGGCGGCGTTTCATGAAGCGGTGGCGCGCGGCGTGGGACTGGCGGAAGCAGGACATTTGGTGCTGTTTGGTGCGACACCGACAAAGGCGCAGGAGGGATATGGGTATATACGTGCAGGTGAGATAGCGGGCGAGGGCGCGCATCACGTTGCGGCGTTTATAGAAAAGCCGGGTGCAGAAGCGGCCGCGGCGTTGCTGCAGGAAGAGGGTGTGTATTGGAATAGCGGTATGTTTTTATGTACTGCACGGTATGTGGTGGAGGCGCTGCAGCGCCTGCAGCCGCAGATGGTGGCAGCATGTAGGGCGGCGATTGCACGGGGCAAACAGGAGCAGGATTTCTTGTGGCTGGAGGAGGAGGCATATGCTGCGCTAGAGGCGATTTCGCTGGATT
>JANQQO010000057.1 GCA_028289305.1 Rickettsiales bacterium
TCGACGCATTATTCACCGCTTCTGCAGATTCTTTAATGCGCTGCACCATATCCAGTAAGTTCTGAATAGTGCGGTTCAGCCCTTGTTTGATCTCATCAAACGTCCCTTCGTAATCTCCTTCAATTTGTTCGGTAAGATCGCCATCAGAAAAGGAGTTGAGCACATTCACAACTTCGCTCAAGCCCTCATGGGATACCTCACCAATGCGGTTTACACCCTCACTGAGGTTCAGCATGAAGCCTTCTTTTCCTTCGGTATTAATACGCTGGGTAAAGTCTCCTTTTGCCACCGCATTCACCATGCCGTTGATTTCTTCTTCAATGGCTTTTTGTTCAGTGACATCCTGCCACTCAACAACGGTACCCAAACGCTCGCCTTCCGTACCAAACACAGGGTTGGCTATAAGGTCAAAAATGCGCCCACCCACAGTGATGGAGGTTTCGTAAGTACTGCGAAGGCTTTCCAACATACCACGCTGATGCTCAGGATTTTTGTGGAACTCATCGATATTTTTACCAATAAGGTTACGCGCATCAAAGTTCGGCAGCTGAGTACGTATATCATTCTCTCCCGCTTTGAGCATATTCTGCACCGCAGCGTTCATATAGATGATGGTGTTGGTTTCATCTGCCAACATTACGTTACTGGTAACAGAATCCAGCGAGGTTTGGATGCGCGCTGAGCGTGCTTCTTCTGCACGCGATATGGTTACATCCTGCCACTCAACAACGGTGCCAAGACGCGTTTCCCCATCTTCGGCAAACACAGGATTGGCAATAAGATCAAAAATGCGCCCACCCACAGTGATGGAGGTTTCATAAGTATCTTGGAGATTCTCCAACATGCCCTGCTGATGCGCTGGATTTTTATGAAAGCGGTCTATTGAACCGCCAACAATTTCATCTACCTTAAATCCTGGCAGCTCTTTTTGAATATCCTCTTCAGCGTCTTTGAGCATCTGCTCCACAGATGGATTCATGTAGATCACTGTGTTAGTTTCATCGGCGAGCATCACATTACTTGTGACGCAATCCAGAGAGCTTTGGATGCGTGTTGCCCGCGCCTGTTCTACGCGAGACTCTGTTACATCCTGCCATTCAACCACCGTGCCACGGCGGGTTTTACCGTCTTCTGCGAAAATAGGAGAGGCAATGAGGTCAAAAACTGCCCCACCAACCTCAATAGTAGTTTCATAGGCTTCTGTCAGCCCGGCGATCATGCGCTGTTGGTGTGCTGGGTTTTTGTGGAAACGGTCTACAGAGCCGCCAACAACTTTATCGACCTCAAAACCAGGCAATTCTGTCTGTATTTGTTCTTCACGCGCCTGCAGCATTTTTTCCAAGGCAGGGTTCATGAAGACGATGATATTGTCTTCATCGGCCACCATCACATTGGATGTCACAAAGTCTACAGATGACTGCACGCGGGTAATATTTCCCAGTTCTTTGCGTGATTGCAGCACACGATATGCAGCAAAATAACTGATAGCACCGGCTAGAATAACGCCAAACAGGAGTATGACCTCGCCCGCTGTAAGCGAGGTTGGGTGCGATAATGCTGTCGCAATGTCGCCCCATAATTGCGTGACAAGAATGGCGAATACGAGGACAAAACTCAAAATAACGAGTTGTGTCGTATCAATTTTTTGTAGGTTCTTCATGGTTCGTCTCCTTAAAGTATGGAATGTTGTCTGTTGTGTGTATTAGTTATGCTTGTTCTTCTGTTTGTGTGTTGCTGCCGGCGCTATCAGCCTCTGCCAGTGTTTCCTCACTGAACAAATGCTCAACATCCAGCAATACCACCATGGCCTCATCACGCGAGATCAACCCGCTGATATAGGCCTTATCCACCCCTACCTCTGTAGATGAGCTAGGAGCAGGCTTAATTTCTTCTGAATTCACAGTGAGGATATCAGACACCGCATCAGCGAGAATGCCTATGGTGCGATCTCCCACCGCCAGGATAATCACCACATTTTTAGGATGCGCATCGGTCACCCCCATGGAAAAGCGGGTGCGCAGATCAAAGATAGGAATCACCACGCCGCGAAGGTTAATCACGCCACGCATAAATTCGGGCGAATTAGGAATACGCGTTGTTTCTTCCCATCCCTTAATCTCTCTGACGCTCATGATATCGACGCCGTATTCATTATTCGCCACTGTGAAAGTGAGAAACTGTTGCGTTTCTCCATCTTGCTCTGAAGCATCATCGTGCTTTTCTAGAACTTCACTTTCTTCAAGCGTCATAAATACCTCCTTTGGTTATGCTGCTGCTTGGCCCATGTTTCGTATTTCTTCATAAAGCGTTCCAATCTTCTTCTGCAGGCCGGCGATATCTAGGATGAGCGATACTTTACCATCCCCTAGAATCGTAGCGCCTGAAATCCCTTCTACAGGGTCAGAATTCTCTTCGATGCTTTTGATCACCACTTGCTGTTGGCCGACCAGTTCATCTACCACCAGACCTACCTTCTCACGGCTGTTTTCTACAAGCACTACCAGCGCTTTACTGGCATCAGGTATGGCATCTCCCACGCCAAACACCTGGTATAAATAAAGAATGGGTATAAATTCTCCGCGCACATTAATGACATCACTGCCATCTGCCACTTTTTCAACATCTCCTGATTTGGGGCGGAGACTTTCGATAATACTGTTGATAGGAATAATATATTGCTCAGCACCGACACGGACGATCATACCATCCAGAATAGCGAGGGTGAGCGGCAAGGAAACCGTGAAGCGTGAGCCTTTGCCCGGGCGATTTCTTACATCTACGGTGCCGCCAAGATCTTCGATATTTCGCTTCACCACATCCATACCCACGCCGCGACCAGACACATTAGTGACCGCCTCGGCGGTGGAGAATCCTGGCAAGAAAATGAGGTTATCGATTTCTTCTTCGCTTAGATGCGCGTCTTTAGCCACCAGCTCTTTGGATTTGGCTTTTTCCAAGACCTTCTCGCGGTTAATGCCGGCGCCGTCATCTTCAATTTCAATGATAATGCGGCCACCACTATGGTCAGCAGAAAGGCGGATGGTTCCTTGCGCCGGCTTACCGTTAGCCACGCGATCCTCTGGCTTTTCAACGCCGTGATCAACGGAATTGCGGATCATATGCGTCAGCGGGTCACCAAGCTGCTCGATGACGGTTTTATCAATTTCTGTATTCTCACCGTGCATCTCGATCACGATATCTTTATCAAGCTGGGTGGAGAGATCACGCACAATCCTTGGCATACGCGAGAAAATAGATTTCACAGGCTGCATACGCACCGACATCACCGCCTCCTGCAACTCGCGAGTGTGCTGTGAAAATTCCTCTACCCCAAGTATGAGCTTGGCGAATTGCTCTTGCGGCAAATCACGGGTTTGCGCCACGATCATCGCCTGGCTAATCACCAGCTCACCGACCATATTGACGAGGCGATCGACCTTATCGATATCAACACGCATGGAAGTAACTGCGCGCTTGGCCGCCGCATCTGGTGGTGGAGCGGCTGGGTCCTCTGCCTGCTCAGCCGCGGGCGCATCGGCGGACTCATCATCTGGAGAGCCAGGCATAGAGAGTGCCGCGAATTCTTCTATTTCTAGATCGCACTCATCCTCCACGAACTCGAAGGCTTCTTTAATGACATCCATGCTCTTTTTGGTTTCGAGCTCAATATGCCAGGTGAGATAGCATGCAAGCGGATCGATATCATCCAACGAAGGTACCTGCTCATCGCCAAGCTTGACGTCAATTTTACCAATTTTCTTAAGCTCACGTATGATAAGAAGCGGCTCATTACCACTTTCAAAAAGCCCTTTATGCGGCTTAAACGTGATGTCATAAAAACCTGTTTCACCCTCTTCCTGCTTTGGCGCGGCTCCATCATTAACGGGCGCCTCTGAAATAGGCGCAGATACCGCTGCATGCACCAGGTCTTGCAGCTCTTTGGCGAGATCAGCACCAAAATCTTGCGGCAGATCATTTCCATCCTTTGCGGCAGTGACCATTTGCGACACGATATCGACTGACTTAAGCAGCGCATCCACCGCCTCACGCGTGGGTGAAGCGTGCCCTTCA
>JANQQO010000087.1 GCA_028289305.1 Rickettsiales bacterium
CGGTGCTTGATATGGTGAAGGTGAAGCGCGCGCTTTCCGGCTCAACTACGCGGCTAGTGGGCCCGAACTGCCCGGGGGTGATTACACCGGGTGCGTGTAAAATCGGGATTATGCCGGGGCATATTCATACGCCGGGCAAGGTGGGGATTGTCTCGCGCTCCGGCACGCTGACTTATGAGGCGGTGGCGCAGACCAGTGCGGAAGGCTTTGGCCAATCAACCTGTATTGGGATTGGCGGTGACCCGGTGAATGGTACGAATTTCATCGATTGCTTGGAGCTGTTTTTGGGCGATGACGAAACCGAGGCGATTGTGATGATTGGTGAGATTGGCGGCGATGCGGAAGAGCAGGCGGCCGAATTCTTAAAACAAGCGAAGACGAAAAAGCCGGTAGCGGGCTTTATCGCTGGGCGCACCGCGCCTCCGGGCAAGCGTATGGGCCATGCCGGGGCGATTGTCGCTGGGGGCAAAGGTGGTGCGGAGGATAAGATTGAGGCGATGCGCTCTGCGGGGATTGCCGTCTCCGATTCGCCGGCTGCGATTGGCAAAACGCTGGCGGAATTAGTGGCGGCGTGAGACAGAGGGCAGATGGCTGAGGACAGAAGACAGAGATGGGGGAGCCCGCAGGCGACGACTAGCGACCGACGGGAGCGCAGCCTACGCGGCGCATGAGCGTAATTGAAGAGGACAGAGGACAGTATGGGCATGACACTAGAAACGCTGCGGACGCAATATCGTGACTTTATCGTTGCCACGGCGGCGGAGCGTGGTGTGACGGATATTCGTGTTTTTGGCTCGGTGGCGCGTGGAGAGGCGGGCCAGGGGAGCGATGTGGATTTGTTGGTGCGCACTCAGGATGGGGTGGGCCATCTCACCCTGGCGCAGCTGGAGCGGGTGTTTGAGGAGCAAATCGGCGTGCCAGTGCAGCTGGTGGCAGAGGCTTCGGTGGACGCGCTGTTGAAAGAGCGCATTTTTACTGAGGCAACGGCGTTATAGATGTTTCGACATCCGAAAAATAAGAAAGATGATGCGGTGTATTTGGAGCATATGCAGATTGCGATTGAGGAAATAGAGAAGATTGCAGCGGCGGAGCGGCGCGGGCTGGAGCAGCAATGGAGCGTTGAGCGTGGTTTGGAGATTATTGGTGAAGCGGCGCGAAATGTGTCAGAAGAGTGTAAGCGGATGATTTGCCGCCACTAAAAGAAAAAATTGCCGCGATATTGGCGCAGGTGAAGGAGTAGAGAAATATGACAGATGGAATTGAAATGACGGGGGTGTATGGGGCGAATGCGCTCTATATTGCCGAGGCGTATGAGCGGTGGTTGCAGCATCCAGACAGTGTGGATGCGAGCTGGCAGGCATTTTTTGCTGGCTTGGGCGATAACGCAGACGCGCTGATTGGGGATTTTGGTGGCGCCTCCTGGGCGCGGGAGAAAAGCCAGGTGATTGGCTATGCTCCGCCGGTGAAGGCCGATGGCAAGGCGGCGAAGGCCGCGGAGCAGGCCGAAGATGCGAGCAGCGAATCGATTCGCGCGCATATGCTGATTCGTGCTTACCGCGTGCGTGGGCATTTGATTGCGAATCTTGATCCGCTCGGGATTGAGCAGCGCGAATCCCACCCGGAGCTGGATCCGGCGCATTATGGCTTTACTGAAGACGATTACGATCACCCGATTTATATCGGCGGCTGGCTCGGCATGGAGCAGGCGACACTGCGTGAGATCTTGGCGGTGCTGAAAGAGACCTACTCCTCAACGCTGGCGGCGGAGTTCATCCATATTCAGAGCCTGGAGAAAAAGCAATGGCTGGAAGAAGCGCTGGAAAGCACGCGGAGTAAGCCGAGTCTCTCAGCGGAGCAGAAGAAGGATATTCTGCGGCAATTGGTGGAAGTGGTCGGGTTTGAAGAGTTTCTGCACATTAAATATCCCGGGGCGAAGCGGTTTTCGGTGGAAGGGGGCGAGAATTTGCTGCCAGCGATGGAGGCGGTGCTTAGCGCTTCAGCGTCACTCGGCGTGAATGAGGCGGTGATTGGGATGCCGCATCGCGGACGCTTAAACGTGCTGACCGCGTTTATGAAAAAACCCTATGCGGCGATGCTCTCCGAGTTTGAGGGGAATTTGGCAACGCCGGATTATATCGAGAGTTCGGGCGATGTGAAATATCACCTGGGGATTTCGTCTGACCGGGAGTTTCCCGGCGGGCAGATGGTGCATTTATCGCTCAATGCCAACCCGTCGCATTTGGAGGCGGTGAACCCGGTGGTCTCGGGCAAGGTGCGCGCTAAGCAGGATCAGAAGGGTGATCCTGAGCGCAGCCAGACGATGGGGATTGTGCTGCACGGAGATGCGGCGTTTTGTGGTCAGGGCGTGGTCGCCGAAACGCTGATGCTCTCGGATTTGGAGGGGTATAAGACGGGTGGCACGGTGCAGATTGTGGTGAATAACCAGGTGGGCTTTACCGCGCGGCCGCATGAGGGGCATAAATCGCCCTATCCTACCGATGTGGCGATGATGATTCAGGCGCCGATCTTCCATGTGAATGGGGATGACCCTGAGGCGGTGGTGCATGCCTCGCAGATTGCGGCGGAATATCGCCATAAGTTTAATAAAGACGTGGTGATTGACCTGTTTTGCTATCGCAAACATGGGCATAATGAAGGCGATGAGCCGATGTTCACCCACCCGATTATGTATAAGAAAATCGCTGATAAGCCAACGCCGCGTGAAGTCTATGCGGAGCGGCTGATTGCGGAGGGTGTGATCAGCGAGGATGAATATGCGGCGATGAAAAAGGAGTTCCACGATTATCTGGATAAGGAGCATAAAGCCTCGAAAAATTACAAGCCGAATAAGGCCGATTGGCTGGAAGGCAAATGGCAGGGCTTGAAACAGGCGAAGCGTGGTACCAAGCCAAAAGTGGAGACCGCGGTGAAGCTAGCGACGTTAAAAAAGCTCGGCAAGAAGCTTGCAGAAGTGCCGGAGGGCTTTAATCTTAACCGTAAGGTTGGGCGCATGTTGGAGGCGAAGAAGGGGATGATCGAGAGCGGGAAGGGCATCGACTGGGCGACAGCCGAAGCGCTCGCCTTTGCCTCGCTTTTGGCCGAAGGGCACCCGGTGCGTTTAAGCGGGCAGGATGCAGAGCGCGGTACGTTCTCGCATCGCCATTCGGTATTTATCGATCAAGAAACCGAGGCGAAGCATCTTCCGCTCAACCACGTGGCTAACAAGCAGGCGGAGTATGAGGTTATTAACAGTAATCTCTCCGAATATGCGGTGCTGGGCTTTGAATATGGCTATAGCTCGGCGGAGCCGAATGCGCTGACGCTGTGGGAGGCGCAGTTTGGCGATTTCGTCAATGGGGCGCAGATTATGATCGACCAGTTTATTTGCTCGGCGGAGCATAAATGGTTGCGCATGAGTGGGCTGGTGATGTTGCTGCCGCATGGCTATGAAGGCCAGGGGCCGGAGCATAGCTCGGCGCGGCTGGAGCGGTTTTTACAGCTCTGCGCGGAGGATAACTGGCAGGTGGCGAATTGCACCACGCCAGCGAATTATTTCCACATCTTGCGGCGCCAGCTGAAGCGGGATTTCCGCAAGCCGCTGGTGTTGATGGCACCAAAATCGCTGCTGCGCCATAAGCGCGCGCAATCCACCTTGAAGGAGCTGGCGGAAGGCAGCACTTTCCACCGCGTATTGCCGGAGCAGGCGAAGCTCACCGCAAATGCGGTGAAGCGTGTGGTGATCTGTAGCGGGAAGGTCTATTACGATCTGCTCGAAGCGCGCGAGGAGCGGGGCATTAAAGATGTAGCGCTGCTGCGGCTGGAGCAGTTCTACCCCTTCCCTGATAGCTCGCTGGTGAAGGAAATCAAGAAATACCCGAATGCGGATTGTGTGTGGTGCCAGGAAGAGCCGCAAAATATGGGTGGCTGGAGTTTCGTGCAGCCGCGCTTAGAAGCGCTGCTCGAGCAGGCGAAGGCGAAGGTGACGCGGCCGGTTTATGCCGGGCGGCCTGAGGCGGCCTCACCTGCAGCGGGGTATATGAAACTGCATACGCAGGAACAGCAAGCGCTGATCGACGCCGCCCTCACCGTGGCCGCAGCGAAGAAAAAGCGGAAAGCGGGGTAGAAGGGGTATGGATGAGGAGTTAGTAAAAGGGCTCGGAGAGGAGTTTACAGTCATCATAAAGAAGATGCGCGAGATGTTAGGAACGCTTTCACCGCCAGCACAGGGGTGGGAGACGTTTAACAAACAAACGGAGATGCTCTCTGCTGGGGATGAAAAAGCGGAACAAGCACGTCCTCCGGGTGCAACATGGTCTACCTTAGGGGAGCTCGAAGTGGAGGCGAGAGATGTGTGTGGGAAGTTGGCACAGTTTAAGAGGGTTGTAGGAAAAGAAGGGAATATTGGAGAGTTATTAGAGCTAGATCAAAAAATAGATGCGTTTATTCAGAGAATGCAAACAGAAGCGAATATTACTTTAGAAAGAAATGATATTCCTCCCGGTAGGACAAAAGGATAAAAATAAACTGAATGGTTAAACCAAGGAGAAAATAACGATGAGTGATATTATTGTGCCACAATTGGGTGAGTCGGTGAGCGAAGCCACTGTCGCCAAATGGTTCAAAAAAGAAGGCGAGGCGGTGGCCAAGGATGAGGTGTTGGTGGAATTGGAAACCGATAAGGTGACCTTGGAAGTCAACGCCGAAGCCGATGGCGCGCTGGAGAGCATTGCGGCAAAAGAAGGCGATACGGTAGAAGTGGGTGCGGTGCTCGGCGTCTTAAAGGCAGGCGCTGCGGGTACGGCAGCCCCAGCAGCGGCGAAAGAAGAAAAACCGGAAGCAGCGCCGGCTCCCGCAGCAGCACCTGCGCCGGCTCCTGTGCCTGCAGCAGCGCCGTCTGATGCGGCGGCACGCTCTGGGCCGGGCGTGAGGAAATTAGTGGCGGAAAGCGGGGTGGATAGCAGCCAGATTGCCGGAACCGGCAAAGATGGGCGGCTGACCAAGGGCGATGTGCTCGGTGCGCTGTCTGGCGGGGCAACGGCAGCAGTGGCGGGCCCGCGCGAAGAGCGGGTGCGCATGACCAAATTGCGCCAGGTGATCGCCACACGCCTAAAAGAGGCGCAGAATACCGCGGCGATCCTCACCACGTTTAACGAAATTGATATGACCAATGTGATCGCGCTGCGCAATCGCTATAAGGAAAAATTCACCGAGCGTCATGGGATTAAGCTTGGGTTTATGTCGTTTTTCGCCAAGGCGGCGATTGTGGCGCTGAAGGAATTGCCGGCGGTGAACGCGGAAATCCAGGGCGATGAGCTGGTGTATAAGAATTACTACCATATGGGTGTGGCGGTCGGCACGCCGCAAGGGCTCGTAGTACCGGTGGTGCGCGATGCGGATCAGAAGAATTTCGCACAGATTGAAGCAGATATCGCCGATTTCGGAAAGCGCGCGCAGCAGGGCAAGCTGGGGATGGATGAGCTGACCGGCGGTACGTTTACGATTTCCAATGGTGGGGTCTATGGCTCGTTGATGTCAACGCCGATCTTAAACCCGCCGCAATCCGGGATTTTGGGCATGCATAAGACGATGCCGCGCCCGATGGTAATGCCGGATGGGAGCATTGAAGCGCGGCCGATGATGTATGTGGCGCTGTCTTATGACCACCGTATCATCGATGGGCGTGAGGCGGTGACCTTCCTGGTGCGGGTGAAGGAATGTATCGAAGACCCGCAGCGCCTGCTGCTGGATGTGTGAGGAGAGTGCGATGCCAGTTATACAGATTCATCTATTGGAAGGGCAGACGCGCGAAGCGAAGCAAGAATTGGTTCGGCGAGTGACGGAAGTGGTCTGTGACACGCTTAATAAACCATCTGAGAAAGTACGGATTATTTTGGATGAAAAATCAACCGATAGCTATGCGATTGGCGGGGTGTTGGTTAGCGATATGGAGAAAGGGTAGCGATTCAAAACTCCCCTCCCCCTTAGGGGGAG
>JANQQO010000091.1 GCA_028289305.1 Rickettsiales bacterium
ATAAGGTAGCGAAAATGCTGGGGCTCGGCTATCCCGGTGGGCCGCCAGTGGAGCGCATGGCAAAGCAGGGTGATGCGACGCGCTTTGCTTTCCCGCGGCCGCTTTTGAGCACGCCGGGCGGTGATTTCTCGTTTTCTGGGCTGAAGACCGCGGTGTATCGCAGTGTGGCGGAGTGGGATATGGCGGCGGTGACGGGGCAAGATAAGGCGGATGTGTGCGCCTCTTTTCAGGCGGCGTGCGGTGATGTGGTGGATGATCGCATGGCGTGGGCGATTGCGCAGTTTAAAGAGGGTTGGCCAGCGGGTGAGGCGCTGGTGGTGGCTGGTGGGGTGGCGGCGAATCAGTATCTGCGCGGGCGGCTGGAGGTGCTTAGCGCGGCGCAAGGCTTGCGCTTTGTGGCGCCGCCGATGCGGCTGTGTACGGATAACGCGGCGATGATCGCCTGGGCTGGGGTGGAGCGGTTTACCCGTGGTTTGACAGGCGGGCTCGATTTTGCTCCGCGTGCACGCTGGGGGCTGGATGTTCTGGGGCATTCTTAGTAGGCCTGGTTGTTAGAGCGCCTACTGAGGGTGGTATTACTCCACAATCTCCACCGTGCTTTCTGATCCATCACTGGCTTTGACCAATTCTAAGGCGAGGGCGGCTTTCTGGCGCACGATGTCCATCTCGGGTGCGTTGAGAATTTCTTCATCGCTCATAGTAAACTCATCGATAGCGTTGGTTGATTCGTCTAAATCACGTAATGCGTCGTCGGCCGCTTTGCCGAACACAGTTTCTTCATTTTCCAACATGTCGCCCAAGGCAGTATCATCAAATACTGCATTGACGTCATCTCCAAAAGATGAGGAGAGGCCTTGGTTATTTTTAAACCATGCCACTTCTTGAAACCCTCGGCTTGATAAATCTTCTAAGCCTTGAATAACATTCTTTTTGTAAATTCTTCTCATCTAAATATCTCCAGTATGAACCTAAATTCCTCATAGAGGAGACAACGGCCGGCTATTCGACTATTTCAACGGTGCTTTCTGACAAGTCACTTGATAAAACAAGTGCTAACGCTTCAGCAGCCTTTTTTCTGATTGATTGCATTTCTGACAACCCAATAAGTACTTCTTCTGAGTATTCATCACCATCAATTCTGTCAGTCAATTTTTCTAAATTTATCAAGGCCTCGTCAGCTTCTTTTCCGAAGACGACTTTACCTGCTTTTAACGCATCATCCAAAGTTGAGTCATAGAAAAGATCGAGAACATTCTCGTTGTACGAGTATGATAAGCCTTCATCATTGTTGAACCATGCTACTCTTTGAAAATCGTAGTTCGACAATGCTTTTAAGGCATCAATGATATTATTTTTAAAAATCTTAAACATCTTAAAATAGCTCTGGCTTAAACCTGAACTCCTCATAGAAGCGGCTATTCAACAATCTCCACCGTGCTTTCTGATCCATCGCTGGCCTTGACCAATTCTAAGGCGAGGGCGGCTTTCTGGCGCACGATGTCCATCAACGGGTCTGCGATAATATCTTCCGTAGGGCGAAATTCGTTCACAGCGTCTGTTGCATCATGCAATTCAGCCAATGCTGTGGTGACGCTTTGGTCGATAATGATTTGCTCTGTTTCCAATAAGTAGGAGACAGCAGAATCATCGAACAACATATTCACAGCTTCTATGAACGAGCTAACCAAATTGTCAGGGTTATCGGTATTTAACCAGATACGCTCTTGGTAGTTTTTATCGGCAAGCTCTTCTAAAAGCTTGGTTATATTTTCTTTATAAATTTTTAAACTATCGTTCATCTGAACAGCTCTATATCAAAGTTAAATTCATCAAAAGGTATATGTGCTTCAGGTGAATCCCCTAGTACTGGATTACCATTTTTATCCAGCCATTGTCCATTTCGTTTCCATTTCACATAATCATTTCTTTGTGAAGGAAAGTCAGATTCAGGGTTACCCCGCTGGATACGTACGTCATTATGTACGTTCTCAGGATCAACGTATTTCACCCCATCACCCTTCCCTGCAGGCTCTTCCACCCACTCTTCTGGTACGCCTTCTGGGCGTTGGAAGATATCGTTGTTGGGTGGTGGTGGGTTTTCACCTTCGGGCACAATTTCCTCGCCATCGGGTACGATTTCTTCCCCTTCGGGCACCACCTCCTCGCTTTCGGTTGCTCTTATGAGGGCGGTGAGTCTGCGGAAGATATTTAAAATGATTTCACGTCCGCCGGCGCGTATAGCGGCGATGCCGAGGCCTCCTGTGAAGAGTTCGATGGGGATTTCGGTGATGGCATCGCGGAATGGCTCCTCGTCGAAATGCGGCTCGGCGCTGCATCTACAGCCGAAATCGTCGCCTGGGTGGCCGGTGGAGGGTGGGGTGCTCCAGGAGAAGATGCGGCCGTCGTTTTGGGCGTGGGCGGGGCGCACGCGGGCGTCATCTTGGCTGCGCCAGACATAGTGCGTGATGCCGAGTGCGCGCTGCCGCAGCTGATCGAGCCGTTGATTAATACGCGTGCGTAGTCGCTCTTTTTCTTGCTCGATGCGGGTTTCCACCTGCGGCCGGGTGGGGCGGCTAAGCACCAACGCCTTGATCTCCAGCGCTTCGCGGGTTTTCATGCCGATACGCGTAGCGTAGCTGCTGGCGATGCGCTCGAGCGTCTGCAGATATTCCAGGCGCAGCTTGGCGAGCACGGCGTCGAGCTGTTGCTCCTCGCCCTGGCTCAGCGCGGCGAAGGCCGGGAAAAACCCCTCTGGCAGGGTGATGCCGGGCGTGGTTTCCAGCTGGTTTTCGATGGTGTTGATGAAGCGCAGGCGGTGGGCCTCAGCCACCAGCGCAACAAAATCGTCTGCCTCTTCCATCGCGGTGAGGATCGTTTCATAGAGGATGGCAAGCGCCTCTTCGGCAGGCTCAGCGCGGGTTACCTTATAGGAAACGGGGCGGCGCTTGTAGAAAAACGGGCGGCCAACCTTCTCGCCTGGTGCGCGGTAACGCACCGGTTCTCCACGTTTCAGCGCCAGATAAGCCGCATATTCGCGGGCCTGCCATTCGGCCTCTTCTTCAGGTGTGAGCGTGGTGGTAGTGCGCGGTGACAGCACCGCAGCCTCACCCGCCATGCCCCGGCCATCGCCGTCACGAGTAATCGCACCCTCGCCCTTGCGGCACATAGCGCCCTCACCCTTCCAGTATAATTTTTCAAAACCTTCAAACATAACTTCATTCTGAAGCCACACCGCAACACCCGGAAGGGGCTTTTTTATATTTTTTTGACGTGGCCTGAAAGGCAGCGTAGAATAGAGTTATGGCAGGATTATTGCGCGGATATGTAGATAAGGCCTATCGCAGCTATGAAAAGCTGCGTGATAAGCTCATGTTTCGGGAGAAATATGGCGAGTATCGCGTGGCAAAATATTCAGTGCGTAAGCGCGTGGTGGTGATTAACTGGAATAGCGATGAAGGCCGGCAGATGCTGATGCATGCGACGTATAACCAGGATTTTTTCCGCTTAGCGCATGCGTTCCAGCCACAGATCAACCCGTTTTTCTGTAGTGTGGCGTGTATGGTGACGGTGCTGAATGCGCTGCGCTTACCACGGGGGATTGTGCCGAGCCAGAAAGGGTTTGACTTCGTAGCGCCGGATGGGAAGACGATTCATTATAAGATGTATTCGCAGCTGACTTTGCTGAACGAAGAAACCGAACAGGTGAAGCGCAAAGAGGATATCGCGCCGAGTATGCGTGGGGGCGAAGTGGTGTCGGCGGAGAATTATGCGCCAGGGCTGACGCTGGGCCAGGTGCAGCAGATGCTAGAGATTTATGGTGCGCAGACCGAGCTGCATTATGCGGCGAAGGTGATCGAGAAGGGCTTGCCGCTGTTTATTGAGGTGCTGAAAAATACGCTGCTCGATAGCGAGGCGCTGATGATTGTGAATTATGAAGGGCAGGTGATGGGGCTTTCCACCGGCGGGCATTATTCGGTGGTGGGGGCGTATGATCAGGCGTCGGACCATGTGCTGGTGTTGGATACGGCCGCGCATAAAAATCCGTGGTATTGGGTGCCGACCAAGCATCTCTATCACGCGATGCATGCAATGGCGGGGGAGCATACCCGCGGATATTTAATTGTATGGGATGAGGCGAATGCAGAAGGCAGAAACCAGAAGACAGAAAACTGAAAAAGTGTTTTTGGGCTACCTTACATCTAGTGCACAGAGAACGGGGGCGTGGTCGGAGGCTTTTTCTTTGCCGCGCGTATCGTCATCAATGCGCGCGGTGGTGACGCGGTCGGCCGCTTGGGGGGAGAGTAGGAGATGGTCGATGCGCATGCCTTTGTTTTGCTGCCAGCCGCCACCGCGATAATCCCACCAGCTGAAGGCTTGCACCTCTGGATGGCATGCACGCCAGACATCGGTGAGGCCGAGATGGAGCAGGGCGTGGAAGCGGGATTGTTCATCCGGGTGGAAACAGGTGGTGCCACGGAGATTTGCAGGATCGTAGACATCGCTATCTTCGGGGGCGACATTGTAATCGCCGCCTAAAACCAGCACTTCTTCCTGTGCGAGCAAGGTGGTAGCGTGGTCACGCAGGCGCTCGAAAAAGCGGAGCTTATAGGGGAAGCGATCGGAATCAGGCGTGCCACCATTGGGCACATAGATGCTCGCAACGCGCAGCACGGTGTCATCGATATACGCTACGGCTTCGATATAGCGGGCCTGGGTATCTTCTTCCTCGCCGGGAAGGGTGGTGGTGATGTCATCGAGCGGGAATTTGGAAAGGATGGCAACGCCGTTATAGGTTTTTTGTCCGTGAATGGCGAGGTTATAGCCGAGATCTTCAAATTCGGTGCGTGGGAAAGCCTCGGTGATGCATTTGATTTCTTGCAGCAAGACGATGTCGGGCTTGGCGTCAGCGAGCCAGGCGAGCACGTTAGGAAGGCGGGCTTTGACGGAGTTGACGTTATAGGTGGCAATGGTGACCATGGTATAGGGCGGTATTGCCTATACGCTGAAACTGTTGCCGCAGCCGCAATTTGCGGAAGCGTTGGGATTGGTGATGCTGAAATGGGCGGCGCCCAAGGTTTCAACGAAATCGATGGTAGAACCAGCGAGGAAAGGCAGAGAAACGGCATCGATATGCACGGTTGCGGCCTCTTTTTTTAAGATGAGGTCATCTTCTGCGGTGTTCGTATCAAAATCAAAGGTATATTGGAAGCCAGAGCAGCCGCCACCATCTACGCCGACGCGCAAGAAAGTGCCGGGCGCTTCGTTTTTCAAGAGCTCGGTAACGCGCTTTGCAGCGCTGTCTGATAATTCTACTTGTTGTGTATGTTCCATTACCCTAATATTCTAGCCGCTTATGGCCAAAAATGCGAGAAAAAATACACAGGAAGGTGGCACGCAAGGAGTGATGGGTGCGTTGGCGGGGTATGCCTGTTTGGCAGAGCAGACGCGCGGCAGGCTACATGCGGAGGAGGAGAGCGCGACGCGGAGTGTGTATCAGCGCGATCGGGATCGGATTATTCACTCGGCGGCGTTTCGGCGGTTGGAATATAAAACGCAGGTATTTGTGAACCATGAGGGTGATCATTTTCGCACGCGCTTGACGCATAGTTTGGAAGTAGCGCAGCTGGCGCGGTCGATCGCGCGTGAATTGGCGCTGGATGAAGATCTTTCAGAGGCGCTGGCGCTGGCGCATGATTTGGGACATCCTCCGTTTGGGCATGCGGGTGAGGCGGGTTTGCAAGGTGTGATGGTTGATTTTGGTGGGTTTGATCATAATGCGCAATCGCTGCGAGTGCTGACCAAGCTCGAGCAGATTTACGCGGAGTTTGATGGGCTGAACCTGACCTGGGAGACACTGGAAGGGGTGGCGAAGCATAACGGTCCGCGGGTAGAAAAAGCAGACGAGGCGCCGGCTGCGCGGGCACTAGCGGAATATACGGCGCAGCATGATTTGGAGCTGCATAGCTATGCGAGTTTAGAGGCGCAGATCACGGCGCTGTGTGATGATATTGCGTATAATAACCATGATATTGAGGATGGGTTGCGCGCGGGATTGTTTGCGCGGGAAGATGTGATGGCCGTGCCGCTGGTAGGTGAGGTGTTTGCCGAAGTGCGACAGCATTACCCGGAGCTGGATGATGCGCGTCTGATTCATGAGACCAAGCGGCGGCTGATCAACCGGATGTGTAGCGATTTGGTGGAGGAGACGCGGCATAATATAGAAAATGCGAATGTGCAGACTGTGGCAGATGTGCGTGGGCTTTCTTATGCGACCGCGGCGTTTTCAGAGACGATGACCGAGCAGATGCAGGCGGTGAAAGCGTTTTTAAATGAGCGAATGTATCGGCATTATAAGGTGAATCGCATGACGAGTAAGGCAACGCGGATTTTGCATGAGCTGTTTACGTTTTTCTTAGAGCGGCCGGATACGCTGCCGCCGGAATGGTATGCGCGGACCGATGGGCCGGGCTCGCAAACCACCGCTGTGGCGGCAGCAGATTATATTGCCGGTATGACGGACCGGTATGCGGTGCAGGAGCATAAGCGCGTGTTTGATGTGACGTATAAAATTATTGGTGGGTGAAATGAATCGCTATCAACAGATGCGGCAGCAGGTGACCCAGGTGCTGGAGGCGCTGATGCGCGAGGGAGCGCTGCCGAATGATTTGGTGCTGGATGCGGTGACGGTGGAGCCGCCGCGCGATGCGGCGCATGGGGATATGGCGACCAATGCAGCGATGGTGATTGCCAAACCAGCAGGGAAAAAGCCACGCGAGGTGGCGGAGCTGTTGGTGGCGAAGATACAGGATTTTGCCGAGGTGGAAACCGCGGAGATTGCGGGGCCAGGATTTATCAATCTACGAGTGAAGCCGGAACTATGGCAGAGCGTGGTGCGCGATGTGCTGGAGCATGGCGTGGGCTATGGCAATGTGGATATTGGTGAGGGGCAGGCGGTGAATATTGAATATGTGTCGGCGAACCCGACCGGGCCGATGCATATTGGCCATGCGCGTGGTGCGGTGGTGGGCGATGTGCTGGCGCTGTTGATGATGAAGGCTGGGTATAATGTAACGAAGGAGTATTACATTAATGATGCCGGGGCGCAGGTGGAGGCGCTGACGCGCTCGGCGTATTTGCGCTATAAGGAAGCGCTGGGTGAGGAGATTGGTGAAATCCCAGAAGGGCTTTACCCAGGTGCGTATTTAAAGCGGGTGGGAGAAGGCTTCGCGCTGGCGCATGATCATAAATATAACCATGTTGATGAGGAAAAGTGGTTCCCGGTGGTGCGGGAATTTGTGATTGATGCGATGATGACGGAGATTCGTGAAGAATTGCAGTTTTTAGGCATTGAGCATGATGTGTTTAGCTCCGAGCAGGCGCTGATAGATGGGGAAAAGCTGGAAGCGGTGATGGGCGTACTGGAAAAAAAGAACCTGTTGTATCAGGGTGTGTTGGAGCCGCCGAAGGGTAAGACGCCAGAAGATTGGGAGCCGCGGAAGCAGCTGCTGTTCCGCTCGACATCGTATGGCGATGATATTGACCGGCCGCTGAAAAAATCGGATGGGAGTCATACCTATTTTTCGTCGGATATTGCCTATCACTATGACAAGCTAGATCGCGGATTTCGCCGCATGATCTTGGTGTTGGGGGCGGATCATGGTGGGTATGTGAAGCGTATGCAGGCGGCGGTGGGTGCGATGAGTGAGGGTATAGCGCGGCTGGATGTGGTGCTGTATCAGCTGGTGAATTTTTTAGAAGGCGGGGAGCCGATGAAGATGTCAAAACGTGCAGGCACGTATTTGACGGTGCGGGATGTGATTGATGCGGTGGGCAAGGATGTGGTGCGGTTTATTATGCTGACACGCAAGAATGATGCGGTGTTGGATTTTGATTTGCAGAAAGTGACGGAGCAATCCAAGGATAACCCGGTATTTTATGTGCAGTATGCGCATGCGCGGAGCTGTTCGGTGTTGCGGCGGGCGGCGCAGGAGCTGCCGGATGCAGTGAAGGATGGGTATGATGTGACGGCTGAGACTTTGGCGCTGCTTGCAAGCGAAGATGAAATCGCGCTGATCAAGCAGATAGCACAATGGCCGCGCGTGGTGGAGGCGGCGGCACAGCAGTTAGAGCCGCACCGTATCGCATTTTATTTGCAGGAGCTTGCTGCGGAGTTTCATGCGCTGTGGAATAAGGGCAATGACAATCCAGATTTACGCTTTATAATAGAGGACAATGCGGCACTGACGAAGGCGCGTCTTTCTTTGGTAAAAGCGCTGGCGACGGTGATTGCTTCGGGCCTGCATGTGATGGGTGTGGAACCTGTGCATGAGATGTAAGCCGGGGAGGCTTTTAAGATGACAGACGATAGACCAGAACTAAATATTCCCAACCCACGTGTGCAGCGGCGTATGGCGCCGCCGCCGCCACCACCACCGCCGCCGCCGGAGCCACCGCGCTCGGCTAAAGGGAATAGGCGTGGCGGTATATTTCCCTCGCTGGTGATGATTGTGACGATTGGAGGGCTGGGTGTGCTTGGTTGGTATGCGTATGATGCTGGCAAGCACCCGCTGGATTTGGCAGAAGTGCCGGTGGTGCATGCGAAGGAAGGACCGTTTAAGATTAAGCCGCAGCATCCTGGAGGTATGGAGATTTTGAATACCGATAAATCGGTGTTTGATGTGATCTCAGAAGATCAGCCGAAACAAGAAGTAGCGCAAGTGCGCCCGGTGGCAGAAGAGCCGGTGGAACGGGCGCCGATTTCGATTACGCCAAAAGCCATATCTGATAGTGATAAAACGGCGGAA
>JANQQO010000092.1 GCA_028289305.1 Rickettsiales bacterium
GAAAGCGCTGAATCTCCTCCATGGTCATATCCGCATAGCCCGTGAGGTGCAGCAACGCATACAGCAACATCGAGCCATGACCGGCAGAAAGCACAAAGCGATCACGATCTGGCCAATTGGGATCAGCGGGATTATATTTGAGGAATTCAGAAAACAGCACCGTAGCCACATCGGCCATGCCCATCGGCATACCAGGATGGCCAGAATTGGCCTGCTGCACCGCATCCATAGCAAGCGCACGTATGGCGCCGGCCATCTGCGCATAGGACACATTACTTACTGCAGTTTTTTCAGAGGTGGATTCGTCCAATTGTAGCGGCTGCTTCACGTTCATCGTCACACAAGAATCGTTTGCAGGGGTATACCGCATTAACCCGCATCACACAATCTCTTTATCACGATTATGCAGGATTTTTTTCAGTGCAAAGGAGGTGCCAGTGACATCCCCAGAGCGCATCGCATGTAGAAGGCGCAAACCCTGTGTCAGTAACGTTAATTCTTGCCGCGCAGCGTGGGGCATGTGTGTTGGTGGCACCTCAGGAGTAGGTTTTAAAAAAGACGGACGACGGTGCAGCACGCAAACATCCAGCACCAGGCGATCGCATTGCTGGCCCTTAAGCGCTCTGATCATTGCTTTATATTCCTCTTCCCGCGCGGCTTTCCAATTGGTGTTCTCACTGCTCGTAGGACGGCCACCAGAATGGGCGATATCCAGCGCACGAATGCCAGGCAGGCCAAAGCGTATGGTATAGAGCCAGCGAAAATGCAGCCCCGCTGTATGCTCAGAAGGCGTGATGAGCTGGCGCTTTAAACAGAGATCCAGCGGTTCTGTAGTAAGGCCAAGGCGTTTTTTATGTTGCAGTTCTGCCGTACCTTTATCAGGGGTGTTTTTGTGTAGGCGTGGGCGCCCTTTTTTGCGTGAAAATGGCATAATACTCCTTCAATAATATGATATATCCTAAAGATGCAAAGGCAAGATATTTTCAACCTAAAGTTGTATGATGCATGATTTAGCGGCACGGGCGACCAAAGCGATTGCGCCGCCATTTGCACCCATTACGAATCGCCTGCTTCGCCTTTTTCCGCACGTAATCAGGGTCCAATTCTGCTAGTGAACAGACGCTATAAAAATCCTTACTCGTACCCGCAAGCCAGGCGATCGCCCGCCCCCGCAAGGACGCGGCACCCTTTTTATTAGAACAACTTCCCGCATCCATAAGCGCTTGTGTGATTACTGCGCGCCATAACGCCCGCTCCGCTAAAACACCACTACTATCCTCCGCCGCCTCCATAAAATAATCATTGTCTTCGAACACATCTTCGGCCGTATTATATCTGTTATGTATTGGGTAACTTTTTTCATGGCGACTCCTTGAATAACTCACAAACGTTTTTTTCTGCATCCCTTCTTTCCTCTATCTAAAGTTGTATTTGACCATAGTAACTCTACTAAGAATAGGCAACCCCCTTTTAGGATATATCATAATTTTTTTACACTCCCTCAGGAAGCACCCTCGTGGCAATGGTTGCAAAAAAAATGGCAGTGCTGTAAACGAGAGCATTCTTTACCGAGAGAGAACAAAGACCTATGAGTGTTGTCACACGTTTTGCCCCCTCCCCAACAGGATTCTTACATATCGGCGGTGCACGAACGGCGCTGTTTAATTGGCTCTTTTCGCATCATCATGGTGGACGATTTTTGCTGCGCGTGGAAGATACCGACCGTGAGCGCTCAACCCAGGAAGCGATCGACGCGATTGCTAATGGGCTTTCTTGGCTGGGATTACAATGGGAAGGCGAGCCGTATTTTCAATCTGCGCATCAAGACCGTCATGTGGAGGTCGCCAATCTCCTGTTAGAACAAGGACATGCCTATCTCTGTTACTGTACGCCTGAAGAGCTGGCTGCCATGCGTGAAGAGGCGCAGAAAACCGGCAAAGCATTTCGCTATGATGGGCGCTGGCGAGATCGGGATCCTAAGGAGGCGCCGGAAGGCGTTGCGCCGGCCATTCGCCTGAAGGCGCCGCAGGAGGGCGATACGGTAATTGAAGATGCAGTGCAAGGCCGGGTGAGTGTGCCGAATAACGAGCTGGATGACATGATTCTGCTGCGCTCTGATGGCACGCCGACCTATATGCTGGCGGTGGTGGTGGATGACCATGATATGGGCATTACGCATGTGATTCGCGGTGATGACCACCTGACCAACACCTTCCGCCAGGCGCTGATATATCACGCGCTTGGCTGGGAGCTGCCAACATTCGCGCATATACCGCTGATTCATGGGCCTGATGGCGCGAAGCTCTCAAAGCGCCATGGGGCGCTGGGCATCGAGGCGTATCGCGATATGGGCTACCTACCAGAAGCGCTGCGCAATTATTTATTACGCCTGGGCTGGAGCCATGGCGATGATGAAATTATTTCAACAGAACAAGCAATTGCGTGGTTTTCTTTAGACAATGTTGGAAAATCGCCTGCACGATTTGATATGGATAAACTCAATAATATCAACGCGCATTATTTGCGTGAGTGTGATGAAGCGGCGTTGATGGAAGCGCTGCAGCCCTTCTTACCCGAGGTGGAAGAAACGGCGCTTGGCCGCATACGCGCTGGGCTCGGCGGCTTAAAAGAGCGCGCGAAAACCTTAAAAGAGCTAGCGGAAGCAGCGGCGATTTATATCGCGCGACAGGAATATGACGAGAAGGCGGCACAGCTGATCACACAGGATGAAACACAGCAAGTGATTTCGGATATATCCGAAAGACTCGCGAGCGTTGATGCGTGGGAAAAAGAAGCATTGGAAAAAATCGTGAAAGACTATGCTGAAGCGCGGGAGCTCAAGCTTGGAAAAATTGCACCACCGCTACGCGCTGCACTCACCGGCCGCATGTCCTCTCCCGGCATTTTCGAAGTGATGGTGATTTTGGGAAAAGAAGAAACGCTTGAACGGCTGAAAAGCCTCGGCTAATATCACCGCCAACCCTAGATTTTCTAAGGATTTTACTATGGCTGTCTTGCCACTTGTCATCGCGCCCGACCCGCGCCTTAAGGTAAAATCAACACCGGTAGACACGGTGGATGATGAAATTCGCGTGCTTGTGGATGATATGCTGGAGACGATGTATGCCTCTAACGGCATTGGCCTGGCCGCGGTGCAGGTGGGAGTGCATAAGCGCATTCTGGTGATGGATATTGCTTACGGCTCTTCGCGCTACGCCCAGGAAGGCGAGCGTGAATCCAAGCCACTGATCTTGATTAACCCAGAGATTGTGCAAGAGTCAGAGGATCACCGAGTGTTTGAGGAGGGGTGCCTCTCCTTCCCTGGGCAATATGCCGAGGTGGAACGACCAACAGCCGTCACCGTGAAATATCTCGATTACGATGGGCAGCCACAAGAAATGCAGGCCGATGGCTTGCTTGCCACCTGTGTGCAGCATGAAATGGACCATCTAGAAGGAATCGTGTTTGTAGACCATATCTCCAAAATGCGACGGGATATGATTCTGCGTAAACTGAAAAAAGAACAAAAACGCCACAACTAAGCCATCCCGCCATGCGTATTATTTTCATGGGAACGCCCCATTTTGCAGTTCCTGCCTTGCAAAAACTCCTCGATGCGGGAAAGGCGCCTGTGGCAGTATATACCCAGCCGCCACGCCCGGCAGGCCGTGGGAAGAAGCCGCGCCCTTCACCCGTTCACACGCTTGCTTTAGAGCACGATATCCCGGTGCACACGCCGCAAACGCTGCATGAGGAAAGCGTACTGGAAGAATTTCTTGCATGGGAAGCCGATGTGGTGGTGGTGGCCGCGTATGGCCTGTTGCTGCCGAAAAAGATTCTGCAGGCCTGCCCATTTGGCTGCATCAATATCCACCCTTCCCTATTGCCGCGCTGGCGTGGGGCGGCGCCGATCCAGCGGACGATCATGGCGGGTGATCGTGAAACCGGTGTCTGTATTATGCAGATGGATGAGGGGCTGGATACCGGCGATGTGTTAGCGAAAGAGGTGGTGGCATTAGCGCCTGATGTGACGGCGGACGCGCTGCACGACCAACTCGCTGCGCTCGGGGCGGCGCTGTTATGCGATACGATAGAACACCTGCCGAGCATCACGCCTGAGCCGCAGGGCGAGGCCGGCGTGACCTATGCCGCCAAGATCACCAAGGAGGAAGGAAAGATTATGTGGACGGAGCCGGGAGAGGTAATTGCACGGCTGGTGCGCGCGCTACACCCTTCACCCGCCGCGTATTTTTATTTTCA
>JANQQO010000117.1 GCA_028289305.1 Rickettsiales bacterium
ATTCTCATAGCGCGCCGGGTCAATCAGCGTCTGCATCTCCTCCGCCAACCACTCGGCACGCTCCTTTTTCTTCAACCCCTCAGCCAGCTCCAAATACACCTCGCGCAAATAGGTCACATCCGACAGCGCATAACTAATCTGCGCCTCGCTCAGCGGCCGATGCGACCAATCCGTATAGCGCGAGGTCTTATCCAACCGCACATCGCATATCTCCCGCACCAGCTTGGCATAGCCAATCGTCTCGCCATAGCCCAGCACCTGTGCGGCCACCTGTGTATCAAACAGCGGGTGCGGAATCTTGCCTGATAGGCGATAAAAAATCTCCACATCCTGCTCCGCCGCATGCATCACCTTCTTCACTTTGGAATTATTCATCAGATCGAGTAGCGGCGTCAGATCAATCCCCGGCGCCAGCGTATCCACCGCAACCGCCCCATTCTTGCCGCCCACCTGCACCAAACACACTACCGGGTAATAGGTGCGCTCCCGCACAAATTCGGTATCCACCGTCACAAAAGGCTCTTTTTTGAAGGGTTTTAACGCTTCTTTCAGCGTATCCGTATCGGTAATGGGGGTCATAGCGCTCTGCTGTATGCTGTATCACAGGAAAAATATACGACTCACACAAAATATGCTAGTGCCTAAAACGCTCTTGTAAAAATACGCATTTTTCAGTAGGGTCGCGCTCCTTAAAACGTTTTGGAGCAAAAAAACAGCATCATGCACCCATACCGCACCCATCATTGCAATAGCTTACGCAAAGAACATATCGGCCAGGAAGTGCGCCTCTCCGGCTGGGTCTACCACCGGCGCGATCACGGTAATCTGCTCTTTATCGACCTGCGCGATCACTATGGCGTCACCCAATGCGTTATCGATGCTGAAGACGCCTTCCTTGATGAAGCCACTCATACGCGGTTTGAAAGCGTCATCACCATCACCGGCGAAGTCATCGCCCGCTCTGAAGACACCATCAACCCTGATCTCCCCACCGGGGAAATCGAAATCGCCGTTTCCGGCTTCACCGTAGAATCTCCGGTATTACACGAACAGCTCCCGGTCCAAGTCAGCAGTGATAAAGAATTCCCCGAGCACACCCGCCTTGCCTATCGCTTCTTAGACCTGCGCCGCGAATTCCTGCATAACAACATCATCCTGCGCTCCCAGGTCATCGCCCGTATTCGCGCACTGATGAGCGAGCAAGGCTTTCTTGAAATCCAAACCCCGATCCTAAGCTCCAGCTCGCCGGAAGGCGCGCGCGATTTCCTCGTGCCCAGCCGCCTCCACCCGGGCAAATTCTACGCGCTGCCGCAAGCCCCACAGATCTATAAACAGCTGTTAATGTGCTCTGGCTTTGATAAATATTTCCAAATCGCCCCGTGTTTCCGCGATGAAGATGCACGCGCAGACCGCTCTCCTGGCGAGTTCTATCAATTGGATATGGAAATGGCCTTCGCCACGCAAGACGAGGTCTTCGCCGCCATCGAGCCGGAGCTCCACACCATCTTCGGCGAATTTTCCGATAAAAAAATCGATCCCGCCCCATTCCAGCGCATTCCTTATGCCGAAGCGATGTTGACTTACGGCTCCGATAAGCCCGATTTACGCAATCCCTTGCGCATCACCG
>JANQQO010000202.1 GCA_028289305.1 Rickettsiales bacterium
TGAAATTGCGCTCGGTGCAAGAACCGGTGCCGGCGAGCGTATATCCCCCGGTAGCAGGGCAGTATAAGGTAGCGTTGCATGCGCCAGAAGCGGCGGTGACTCCGGGCCAGGCCAGTGTGTGCTATGATGGGGAGCGCGTGCTTGGCGGCGGGTGGATCACCCGCGAGCATCAACACAGCATGGCGCAACAGCAGGCGGCCTAGTGGAAGACAGAGGACAGATTTTTCTGTTTCTGTCTTCTTTAATTACGCTCAAGCGCCGCGTAGGCTGCGCTCCCCCTTGGTCGCTAGTCGTCGCTAACGCTCCTCCAATCCAACACTGTCTTCTGAAGATCACCCCCACCAGATTTCCTAAGCTCGCCTTCGGCTCACTAATGAAATCTTACCTCCCCCTCAAAGGGGGAGGAGAGTAAGGCACAGCTCTTTTATTAAAACTACGCGTCGCGAAGGACGGCGAGCAGGGCTTCCGCAACTGCGATATCTTTTTCCGCTTTGGTGCTGGCATAGCCGGGAGCGGCTTTTTGTAGCGCTTTTTTCGCCGCTTCTAGGCGATCTTCCACATCGGAGCGTTTAACCTCGGCGAGATCGAGCGCTTCTTCAGCGAGCACCGTGCAGCGTTCTCCCGTGACTTCGGCAAATCCACCAGCGACGAAAATACGTGCGCTTGGGGTGTTGGCATCTTGGTAGATGGTCACCACGCCATTGCGCAGGTTGGAGATCAGCGGGGCGTGGTTGTGGAGCACGCCAAATTCGCCCTCTTCCCCGGGGATGACCACCATATGGGCTTCCTCCGAGCGCAGCAGCGCTTTGGGCGTGACGACATCGAATTGTATCTGGGCCATGGTGCTATTCCTTTACGCAGCCTCAGCAGCGATTTTCTTCGCTTTTTCGAGCGCTTCATCCATGGTGCCGACCATGTAGAACGCGGCTTCAGGCAATTCGTCGTATTCACCTTCACAGATGCCTTTAAACCCGGCAATGGTATCTGGCAGGCTGACCAGCGTACCTGGCGTGCCGGTGAAGACCTCGGCAACGTGGAAAGGCTGGGAGAGGAAACGCTGAATCTTCCGTGCGCGGGCAACGGTGAGTTTGTCTTCCTCCGAGAGCTCGTCCATACCGAGAATTGCGATGATATCCTGCAGGCTTTTATAGGTTTGCAGGATACGCTGTACCTCACGCGCAACGGCGTAGTGCTCCTCGCCGATGATGCGCGGATCGAGGATGCGCCCGGTGGAATCAAGCGGATCTACCGCAGGGTAAATGCCAAGCTCGGCGATTTGCCGCGATAGCACCGTCGTGGCATCCAAATGCGCAAAACTGGTGGCAGGTGCAGGGTCGGTGAGGTCGTCCGCAGGTACGTAAATTGCTTGCACCGAGGTGATCGACCCCTTGGTGGTGGAGGTAATACGTTCTTGCATCGCACCCATATCGGTGGCGAGTGTTGGCTGATAGCCCACCGCGGAAGGAATGCGCCCCAGAAGGGCGGATACTTCCGAACCGGCCTGGGTGAAGCGGAACACGTTATCCATGAAGAACAGCACGTCTTGCCCTTCTTCATCGCGGAAATATTCCGCCAGAGTGAGGCCGGTGAGGCCAACCCGGGCACGCGCGCCTGGAGGCTCGTTCATCTGGCCGTAAACCAGGGCGGCTTTGGATTGGCTTGGATCTTCAAGGTTGATCACGCCGGATTCCATCATTTCGTGGTAGAGATCGTTCCCTTCACGGGTACGCTCACCCACCCCGGCGAAGACGGAGAAGCCACCATGGGCTTTGGCGATGTTATTGATGAGCTCCATGATCAGCACGGTTTTACCGACGCCGGCACCGCCGAACAGGCCGACTTTACCGCCCTTTGCGTAGGGTGCTAGGAGATCGATAACTTTAATACCGGTGACGAGCTGCTCGGTGTCGGTGGCTTGATCGACATAGGCGGGCGCTTGCTGGTGGATGCCCATGCGTTTTTGCGTGTTGATGGGGCCGCGCTCATCGATCGGGTTGCCGACCACATCCAAGATGCGCCCCAAGGTTTCTGGGCCAACAGGTACGGAGATAGGCTGGCCGGTATCGGTGACTTCCACGCCGCGCACCAGGCCTTCGGTGGCATCCATCGCGATGGTGCGTACGGTGTTTTCACCCAGATGCTGGGCGACTTCGAGGATCAGGGATTTGCCCTGATTTTCGGTGTGCAGCGCGTTTAGAATCGCGGGCAGCGGGCCTTCGGGGAACTGGACATCGACCACCGCGGAGATCACCTGGGTGATTTGGCCCTTATTCCCGCCTTTATTGGTGTTTTCATTGGCTATTTTTGGCATGATTGTGCTCCTTACAAGTTTTTCATGTGTTACAACGCCTCGGCGCCGGAGATGATTTCGATCAACTCGGTGGTGATGGCGGCTTGGCGGGTACGGTTATATTGTAGGGTGAGGCCTTTGATCATCTCGCCGGCATTGCGCGTGGCGTTATCCATCGCGGTCATGCGCGCACCGTGCTCGCTGGC
>JANQQO010000204.1 GCA_028289305.1 Rickettsiales bacterium
CGCAAATAGCTGTCGGCAAATTCCTCCACCACATCCTGGCGAAACCGGCTTTCATAATTCAGCACATAATGCGGAATACCGAGCGTCTCCGCCACAAGCCGCGCATCGTGGATATCCTGCCCGGCGCAGCACGCACCCTTGCGCCCCACCGCCTGGCCGTGATCATAAAGCTGCATGGTAATGCCCACCACCTGATACCCCGCCTCCACAAGCAATGCCGCGGTGACAGAGCTATCCACCCCGCCGGACATCGCCACGGCAATCCGCGTATTCTCGGGTGCTGTAGGTAAAGGAAGCATGGTGTTATTTCCTGCTCTGTTCATTTTTCTGTGTGTTCCGCCGCCGCAGAATCTTCTGTATACCATAAATACTGATCGCCATCCAACACAGCTCAATGATGATCGAGGGGATATTCGGCGTATGCGAGAGCGAAATCAACAGCAGCACCGCCCCCACCAGATTCATCACCGGGTAGGATAGCTGATCGCTCTTCAAATCACCGCGTTCCAGCGCGAAATAGGCAAACAGAATCAGCCCCACCCCAATCACGCCAATGCCGTTGAACAAAATATCTATCACCGCTATACTACCCACGTCATCAAAGGGCCGCCTGTATACGCGAATGACACGCAGAACTCAAGCATTAATCCTCCTGTGCCTGGTCACCATCGCCGCGGTGGCACTGCCTGCATGGGCGGAAAAACGCCTTCCAAACTCAAAGGCCGAGCTCACGCTTTCCTATGCGCCCTTGGTGAAAAGTGCTGCACCCGCCGTGGTCAATATCTACACCAGCAAGAAAGTCCGCGTTCGCGTCTCTCCCTTTTTAAGCGACCCGCTGTTTCGCCATTTCTTCGGCAATAAATCCGTCCCCGGCGTGAATCGCGAAAAAATCGTCAATTCGCTCGGCTCCGGCGTCATCATCCGCCCCGATGGCCTCATTGTCACTAACCACCACGTCATCGCTGAGAGCGACCAGATCAAGGTCGTCCTCTCCGACCGCCGCGAATTTGCCGCCACCATTGTGCTCAGCGATGAACGCACAGATCTGGCCGTACTCCGTGTCAATCCCAAAGGCCAATCCCTGCCCTATCTTGAGATGGGCGATTCCGAGCAGCTCGAAGTCGGTGATATTGTGCTCGCGATCGGCAATCCGTTTGGCGTCGGACAAACCGTCACCAGCGGCATCGTCTCCGCGCTCGCCCGCACCACGGTCGGCATCTCGGATTTCCAATTCTTCATCCAAACCGATGCTGCGATCAATCCCGGTAATTCCGGCGGCGCACTCATCAACATGGCCGGCGAGCTGGTGGGCATCAACACCGCGATCTTCACCCGCTCCGGCGGCTCCAACGGCATCGGCTTTGCCACCCCGTCTAACATGGTCAACGTCATCACCACCAGTGCCGCTGCTGGCAAAAAAGTCATCCGCCCCTGGCTCGGTGCCAGCGCCCAGACCATCACCCAAGGCATCGCCGACTCACTCGGCCTAAAAGCGCCGAAAGGCGTGCTCATCACCAATGTCTATAAAGGCAGCACCGCAGAAA
>JANQQO010000206.1 GCA_028289305.1 Rickettsiales bacterium
CGGTCAAACGGCGCCTCACCTGAAATCAACAGCCGCTCAAACGCCGCAATCGCCTTCGATACATTGCGCATATTCACGTAATTATTGCGCGATGTTCCCGGATCCACCTCTTCCTCGCCCGAAAAAGCCGCCTCAAACAAGGGCTGGTATTCTTTGATGTGTGATAGTTTCTCCTCTATCTCTTGCTGCTCCAGGCTCATCCCCTCTTCCGCCCGCGTCGCAAGATAAACCTGCACCTCCAAATTAGATGCACGCTTATCCCACAATATGCCATCCTTATCCCAAGCCAGATTCAACACCGTCATCGTCCGCCGCGCCACAGTGTTATGCCCCTTGCCCCGCGCACCGGGCAGTGCATCCATCCAGTAAAACGCTGGGTTATGACAGGTCGCGCAGGAAAGTGCATCGGTGTCAGAAAGTCGCGGATCAAAAAACAGCTTCCACCCCAGCGTGTATTTTTTTTCATTAAAGGGATTATAGTCCGGATGTGGAATCGCGCCGATACTCGGACGCAGATAAAGATTTTTTAAGGAAAGCAGCTCACGATCAACCCGAATAAAGTAATTGCCTAACAGCGTAACCGCCAACCCGGCCACCGCCGCAATCATCAATGCATACTGGGAAAACCATCGCATCAGCCGCACCTCCCCGTCAGCCTTCACTGCTCGGAGTTACCGGTATTCCCACCGCCGCCAACCGAGGTGCCACTACCGCCACCACTACCGCCACCATTACTACCACCACTATTGCTACTGGAGCCTTCACCGCCGCTACCACCTGCACCACTACCAATATCTTGTACGCCACCCCCACAATAGTGCCCATGTTCATTACTCATTGGGGTTGTCCCCGGCGGACAAGGATTCGTCATTGGAGCTCCACCATAATAATCCCCCATCGTCGGCGCTTCCGGACCCTGCTGAGTAAACTCATTTGGCTCCTCCTCCTCCTCAATTGGCTGCTCTAAAGAATCTGGATCCGGCGCGATAAAACCACCACTCGAAGACGACCACGGCATATCATCCGGCTGAATATTCTCAATAATCACCTGCTGTGGCGGTTCTTGGACTGGACATGGTGGAGGAGTGACACCATCCGGACAGAGCTGCTGATCAGCTCCAGAGCCACTACCGCTTCCCGAACCACTACCCGAGCCACTTCCACTACCGCTGCCACTACCCGAGCCAGCACCACTGCCAGAACCTGAGCCTGAACCACTTCCTGAACCAGAACCACTACCCGAGCCTGAACCGCTACCAGATCCACTACCCGAGCCCGAACCGCTACCAGATCCACTTCCAGAACCCGAGCCTGAACCGCTACCAGAGCCACTACCGCTACCAGATCCCGATCCACTACCCGAACCGCTACCAGATCCACTTCCAGAACCCGAGCCTGAACCAGAACCACTACCGCTACCAGAGCCACTACCGCTACCAGAACCACTACCAGATCCGCTGCCCGAACCACTGCCAGAGCCTGAACCAGAGCCCGATCCGCTACCTGAACCACTTCCCGATCCGCTGCCCGAACCACTGCCAGAGCCTGAACCAGAACCACTACCCGAACCTGAGCCTGAGCCAGAACCACTTCCTGAACCCGAACCACTACCACTGCTAGCACCACTCGCACCAGAACTCTCGCCACCGGAACTATTCCGCGACACCACAAAATTCCCAATACCTTTGCGGTTTTCCGCCGTAGTATAGCGCAATTCTTCGCCCACTAAGATATCCGCCGTATCTTCTTCCCAGGTCACCACAAACCCACCGCGATCGCCTCTTCCATCGTCGGTTTTTTCATCAATATATTTCATATTACTTACCGGCATCGCGTTTTGATCCAAATTTTGCCCGCCAGCAAACTGCCACACGCCATAGAACTCGACCGTATCATCCCAATTCGGCGTCATACGATCCAAATAATGCCATCCCACATTAATCACGCGTGATTCCGGCCGTGTCTGCCCTACCACCCGGGCAGCACTACCCGCTGGGCGCGATAATTTCTGTTCCACCATGCCGGCCTGATACAGCTGCGGCCACATCACATCCTGCTCGGAAGGATTGCCTGTGCCTTCAATAATATTATTCCCGTTACCTGGATTATTTGCTGGGCCGTTAAAATACAGATCGGGCCGCGTGATATCGCCCGGCAGTCCTTTATAACGCGCCTTAAATTGCTTCACCGCCCCGCGATAATTCTCCACCTCCGTCAACAATGCCTGCGATTCCGAGGTGCTCTTCAAAGACTTACCAATCACCAATACCGCCACAATCACCGCCGCCAACACCAGCACCACGGCCAGCTCCATCAGCGTCACACCCATGCTATCCACGCGCTTTTTATGCGAGGAGGCCGTGCTCTTACGCAAATTATCTACTTGTTTTTTTGTATGTTTTTTCGGCATTGCCGTATCCCTAAATCCTTTTTCAACCCCCACAACAAGAGGCACACTTCACCTCTTATCATATTCATAGTAACATAAAAAGGTTAATAAATAGTTAAAAAACCCCAAAAATTTTATTCAATTACCACGAATCTGCAGGCACCCAAACCAGCATAAAAACAAGGAAAACCTCTATATAACAGCCTATTAACCCGCAAGCGCTGCCTCCAGCGCTGGAACAAATTTTTCTACAATTTCAGCCACTTGTACATCTGTCATAATGAATGGTGGCGCGAACATCACATGCTCCCCGCGCTTCCCATCCACCGTACCGCCCATTGGGTAACACATCAACCCACGCTGCATCACCTCTCGCTTGATCGCCGCATTCAGCTTGCGCGCCGGGTCAAAAGGCGCCTTAGTTGCCTTATCTTCCACCAGTTCAATTCCTAAGAACAGCCCACGCCCACGTATGTCTCCCACATGCGCATGCCCTCCCAAGGCGTCTTCCAGCGCTTTACGCAGCGCTTCTCCTTGCAGCTTCACCTGCTCGAGCAAGCCACGCTCCTCAATCTGCTGCTGCACCGCCAGCGCTGCAGCACACGCCACTGCATGCCCAATATAGGTATGCCCATGTTGAAAGAATCCGCTACCCTTCTGCACCGCGTCAAATATCTGCCCTGATACAAACAGCGCACCAATTGGCTGATACCCACCACCAAGACCCTTCGCCGAAGTGATCAAATCTGCCGCCACCCCATCCTGCTCACAGGCAAAAAGCGTGCCCGTACGCCCCATGCCACACATCACCTCATCCAAAATCAGCAACACATCATGCTGCTCGCAGATTTCTTTGATCCGTTTAAAATATCCTTTCACCGCCGGCACGCACCCCATCGTTGCCCCCACCACCGGCTCAGCGATAAACGCTGCCACCTTCTCTGCACCAATCTTTTGAATCTCTTCTTCCAGCGCGTTCGCCGCACGCACGCCGTATTCCTCCTCGCTCTCACCCTCTTCTTGATAGCGATAAGCATAGCACGGATCAATATGCGCCATTTCCACCAATAGCGGCTCAAACTGGGCTCGACGCCAGCGATTTCCTCCTGCCGCCAATGCCCCAAGCGTATTCCCATGATAGCTCTGCCAGCGTGCAATCACCGTGCTCTTTTCTGGCTTACCGATCTCTAGAAAATATTGCCGCGCCAGTTTAATAGCGCCTTCCACTGCCTCAGACCCCCCAGAAAAATAATAGACACGGTCAATCCCTTCCGGCGCCCGCTCCACCAAGAAATCCGCCAATGCTTCCATCGGCTTTGTCGTAAAAAACGCCGAATGCGCAAAGGCAAGCTGGTCAATCTGCTCCTTCATCGCCTCACGCACCGCCGCATCATTATGCCCCAAGCACGACACGGCCGCACCACAGCACGCATCTAAATAGCGCTTACCCTCACTATCCACAATGTAACACCCATCCCCTTCCACAGCGATGGGATACTCCACCTGGGTATGGCGGTGAAAAACATGATTCATGAAAACACGCTCCGTTATTCTGTTATGAGTATTTACAGGTCATTAAACATGTTGTGGTGACATTATCTTAGTGATGATCACGATAATGATCGGTATATGACTGCAATTCTCTTAGCAGTTCCTTACCTGCATCGCCACCATCGCCCTGAATATTATCCCGGTAAATCATTTTGAGCGCTTTAATATGCGCATCCATCATCCGCGCGCTCACCTCATCCAGGTTTTTCACAACACTTAAAAACGAAAATAGTGACTGCGCGAAACGCGTTGCTAATGGATAGCCAAAAATACCAGAACTACTCTTAATATTCAGCGTCACATTCATCATTTTCCCTACATGCACCTTATAATCAGCGGGCTTTTTTAACGCCTTCTCATATATTTTCTCCAGCTCCAGAATATCCTCCGCCACTTCTTTGCTGAAATCTTCTTTACGCTCTTCAATAATCTCTTCTGCCTGCTGTACTTTTTCTGAAGAAAGCACTTTATTAATATCCAAATCACCCAGCTTCTCTTTTAAAGAGTAATCAGGCTTAATAATCTGCGTGCCGTCCGCACGCGTTTCTTGTATGTCAGGTTTCTTCGCCATAAAAAGTAATAACCTTTTTTCTTAAAGCCCTACTAAGATAGTACCGTCACGCGGTGGAGAATGTGCCGAAAATGCCTATTTCTGCCTGTCCGCCGTAGCTCAAAGAGCGAAGGCGGAAGAACCGGAGCGGATCGTATATGAAATACTTGAGCACCGGAAGCGCAGGAAATAGGTATTTGCAGGCCATTAAACATCGTGTGACGGTACTATCTAGGCTTTCTACGTTCTACACCATCCGGCGGCTCACCCTCTTTGCGGCGCCGATCCGGACCTTTAAAATTCTCCGATATAATAAACGGCCGCGGCGCTTCTATCACCGAAATAATGCGCTTGCGTAAATCTTCCACCGCAAAGGGCTTTGCTAAAAACTCCGTCACCCCCGCATCGCGTGCCTGCTGCACATCTTCTGCCTCTGCCCTGCCAGTGATCATAATCACGGGCACAAACGGATTCGGTGAATTATCATCCTCGCGCACATGCCGCATAAACTCCATGCCATCCATTGGTTGCATCACCCAATCCAAAATGATGATATCCACCTGCTCTTCTTGCATCATCTCAATCGCCGTACTGCCATCATACGCGATCTTAATATTATGAAACCCAAACGTATGGAGAATATCTTTAATCAGCCCCACCAAGCGACGATCGTTATCCACGATCAATACGCAAAACTCTTCCAGCGCCAAATCATTATTTTTTACGGTAATACGGCGCGGCATTGCAGCTTAAGCCCCCGTATGCTGATCGTGATATTCTGCCGGCGTCCATAACCCATCAAATGCCAGCGCATGCAAACGCGCATCAAATTCCGCCTGCAGCGCTTTATATACCGCACGTTGTCGCTCTACCTTATTCATCCCAGAAAATGCCTGCGATACCATCGTTACCCTAAAATGGCTTTCACCGCCCTCTGGCGCGCCCGCATGCCCCGCATGCTTGTGCGATTCATCCACCACATCCAACGATTCAGGCGCAAATTCCGCCTCAAGCGTTTGTGTAATACGTTCTAATGCGTGCATAGCCTATTGTGTGAAAGACTCACCCCCAACATAAACAGATTATTCATAAGCCAAGATAGCAGATTTTGCCTGCCCAACCAGCGGTTTATCATAGCATTCTCTTTACAAATCAACAATAATATACCCCCACTCGCAAGATATTTCTTGCATGGGTAAAAAAACGAGAAAAAACAACCCTATGCGCACCAACCAGACCCTTTTTGACGCTCTAAAACCGACGCAGCACAGCCTGCATCTCTACCTCAACCTACAAGAGCGCTATCTGCAGACCATGGCACGGGAAAATACCATCTCACCCAGCCAAGAAAAATCCTACCGTGAGCGCCTCACATTGCGCCTTAAGCTCCTGCTCGACGTCATTCATATGTTCCACCTGCCTTTTTATGAAGACTACGTCATAAAAGCCCTGCCTGATGCGCCGGAAAACCTGATCAAGCAGCTGCTACACGACACATTATTAACCAAAATCCCTAATGTGACCAAAAGGCCAGAGGCTAAAGAAAAAACCGTCATCCTGTTTTCCGGTAGCCCAGGTGCAGGGAAGGAAGCCATGCTGGCCAATCGCCCTACGCCAGAAGGTGCCGTCATCCTAAAACGTGACCACATCTTCCCACAGCTGCCACCCTTCACCCGGCTCACCGAAGAACTCACCCATAACGTCACGCTCAGCCTGCTCGGCGAAGCAGCGCTCTATACCGAGCGCGATGCATTTTTCTATGCCTTGCTCGCTGAAACGCCCATCATCGTCGTCAGCGCCGCCATGCATTTTGCTGATCTCACGCTCGAAATGCTCACCACCGCCAAAAAACACGGCTATACCACCCATATCATTCATCTAGAGACGCCGCTTTCCCTTGCCCGCAGCCGCCAGCACGAGGCGCCCACCCCCTGCGATGACACCATACTGGGCTATATCCACCTCGCCTGTGCACATAATTTCCTCAACTATCGCGAGGTAGCAGATCTTTCTGAATTATGGGTCACGCCAGAGGATGGCACGCCCCCCGTGCTAGAAACCCGCACCCAAATCATCCCGCTTGAAGAAGCAAAAGACAGCACCTATATCGCTGCAGAAAAAACCTTCACCTACGCAGAACTGATGGAACATAACGGCACTATACAAAGAGACAATGAAGCCATCACCCTCCACCACCGCGAGGATACCGTGCTTGTAGAAATGCTCCGCGCCCCAGAGCACCATGCCGCGTTTCTCAATTATGCAAAAGCGCCCCTCGACCTGGTACCGGCCACGTTACGCAGTTTCACCTCACTCATCGATGCGCGCACGAAGCACGCGCTCTAAAACAATCCCTTCACCGCACCAATCGCCGCCATTGCGGCTTCTTTACCTAAGAATACCACCGTGCCTGCGAGCGTCACTCCCACAATCGCGATCACCATACCCGCTTGTATCACCACCCCATCGCGCTCCAGCAGCCCCAGCGCCATCAAAAAAATACCGATACTAGGTACCGTATTGGTAAACGGCAGCGGCAGGGCAATCGCCAAGGCCGAGCACAAGCAAAACAGCCCTATCACCCGCTCCGCCGCACGACAGCTAAACGGCAGCAGACGCGGCCGCAACACCGTCTCCAGCCGCAGTAACCACGGCGTAATGCGCCGCACCACGCCCGCCAAGGCAGAAACACGCACCTGCTTTCGGCCCAGCCACCCTGGCACCCAAGGATTCTTGAGGCCCAATATCATCTGTATGGCCAAAAACAACAGCGGCAGCGAGATTGCCGTCGTCAGCCCCGGCGGTGAAAACGGCAAAACCGTCGGCGCGCAGAATATCAGCAGCAACACGCTAAACCCCCGCGTCTCAAACGTCTCAACAATTTCCTGTACGGAGATATGCGTCTCTTTTGGCGGTCGCGCCACCAAATCCTTCAATACAACGGAAATACGCGCAGAAGGTGCCGTCATCAGGTCTTCTTTGCCTTCGCCGGTGTGCTGTCATTTTCCGGTAAATGCCAGCTGTGGTAGACCTTCTCATCCAGCTTATCTTCACTCTTCGCCACCAGCAGCGATACCATCGCATCACCGGTCACATTCACTACCGTCCGGCCCATATCCAGCAGGCGCTCCACCGCCGCGATCAGCAGAATACCCTCCGCCGGCACGCCAATAGAGCTAAACACAATCAGCAACATGGTAAATCCACCGCTCGGTACGCCCGCCGCGCCAATCGATACCAGCGTCGAGGTCATTATCACGGTCAGATATTCCGCCATACCCAGCTCCATACCCACCGCCTGCGCCACAAATAGCGTACACACGCCATGATAAATCGCTGAACCATCCATGTTCACCGTCGTCCCGAGCGGCAGCACAAAGCTCGAAACACTCTTCTGCACACCCATTTTCTCATGCGTCACCCTAAGCGTCACTGGCAAGGTCGCCGAGCTACTCGAGGTCGTCAACGCCACGAGCTGCACCTCAAACACTTTCTTGAAAAACGTCACCGGCGAGAGATTCCCGAGCATCCCGAGCGCCACGCCATACACCACCAGCATATGGCAGATATACGCCATAAACACCACCAGCACGAGCTTCAGCAGCGGCAGCAGCGCCTCTGGCCCATGCATCGCTGTCACCCACGCCATCAGCGCGAATACACCATAGGGCGCGAACTTCATCACTAGCCGCGTCATGCCATACATCGTCTCCGCCAGCGCCTCATTCAGCTTTATCAGCGGCTTTGCCTTATCACCCGTAAGCGCCATCGCAATACCAAACAAAATGGCGAAGAAAATAATCTGTAACATATTGCCTTCCGCCATCGCCTGCACCGGGTTGGTCGGCACAACACCCAATATCAAATCCAGTGCGCTCGGCGCGGTGGCCTCAGTCGCCTCCACCTCCTCCACACCATCCAGCGTTGCTCCCTCACCTGGTGTAAATACTGTTCCAAAGGTCAGCCCCAGCGACACCGCAAATAGCGTCGACACCATATAAATGGCGACAGTCTTAATCCCAATGCGCCCCATGGTTTTTGGGTCATTCAGCGAGGTCACACCTGCTACAATCGAGAAGAAAATCAACGGCACCACCAGCATGCGTATCAGATTGATAAACAACGTGCCAATCGGCTTCAGCTGTGCCGCCTCTGGTCCGACGACCAACCCAGTGACTACACCCGCCACCAAGCCAATCATTATTTTCTTCCACAGCGCCATAGCGATCTCCGTGTTCTTTGACTTAAATCGTTATAAGACGCCCCACCACAAACCGCAAACAGTAAATCCCCTTGTACCCATCCCGGTTTATCTCTATACACAGACCCTCTTTTATAAAAACCACAACAGGGCACCATGACCGCATTAAAACCTGAAGATTTTATTCCTTTTGCTGAACAGCTCGCCACCGTATCGGGCGAAATTATCCGCCGCTATTTCCGTCAGCCCATCAAAACCGAGCATAAAAGCGATAACACGCCTGTTACCCTGGCCGATCAAGAAGTAGAGCGCAGCGTCCGCGCTATGATCCAATCCACCTATCCCGAACACGGCATTATCGGCGAAGAATACGAGCCCAAAGAAACTGAAACCGAATATACCTGGATGATCGACCCGATCGATGGCACCAAATCCTTCCTCATCGGCCGCCCCATCTTCGGCACGCTGATCGCGCTATTGCATAATGAAAAACCGATCCTCGGCATCATCGACCAGCCGATCTTAGGCGAGCGCTGGACTGGCGTTGGTGGTTATGCCACCAATTTCAACTATAACCCCACACGCGCCCGCGCCTGCGACAATTTGAGCGACGCTATGCTGTGTACCACCTCGCCCAACCTCTTTTCTGATAAAGAATTCGATGCCTTCGAGCGCCTGCGCAAACAGGTGCAATACACCATCTATGGCGGCGATTGCTATTCCTACGGCCTGCTCGCTAGCGGCCTGGTAGATATCGTATTAGAAACCGATTTAAAACCGCATGATTTCTGCGCACTCGTCCCCATTGTTGAGGGGGCCGCTGGCTGCATCACCGACTGGCAGGGCAATCCCTTAACCCTCTCGTCAAAAGGCAACGTCCTCGCCTGCAGCGACAAATCCCTACATCAAGACGTCTTGAATGTGTTAAAGAAGTAGCCATTACGTCTTCTTTGTCATCCTGAATTTATTTCAGGATCCACTTATCAACTTATACAGCTGTTACAGACGCGCTGTGGATGCTGAAACAAGTTCAGCATGACATAAAGGGTTAACCTGCTGATAGAAAATTAGTATTCAAATCGGAACTGAAAGCCAACCGAGCGCGTACGTTGATCCGCACCGAAGGAAAAATAGGTCCGGTCAAAGCGATCGTTATGCTTCTCCCGTTCAGAAATAATCGTTTCGGCCATATATTTGCCTTTATCGCGCTTTAGCAAAAACAACCGACCAGGATCGCCCTGCTCCCTATCGCCTCTAAAATGCAGGGCACCAAATTGCTTGAATTTACCCTCTGGCAACGGTATCTGCGTATACCCCGAATACGGCGAAGAAAGCGTATGGTTGTCAACATAGCGCACCTGTGAGCACGCCATTAACAGTGCTCCACACAGCACACAGACCATACATTGGATATATTTCCGTATCCTACACATCGTTAACTTTCCTCCTATCTGTAATTATACCCTAAAAAGCAGGAAAAGTAGTTAATAAATCGTTAATAAAAGGTGGTTTTTTAATTAATTTGTTCGCATCCGCACAATGTACCAAAATGAGAATCTTAGGATAATTTCCTGTTTTCCGGCAAAATTTAATCTGCCACCCCGCTCAGATACTTTTGCAGTTGCGCCCACCCATAAATCGCGCTAGCAATGATCTGACTTGATTACAGACGAAATACGCCATTAATCATGCCTGATTCCACACATTGCATCGCGTGTAATTACCCCATCACCTACCCGCTATATCACATGGAAGACCGCCCGCGCGTGGCCTTGGGCATCCCCAAAACCCAGGAAGAAGCGCTCACCGCGCCGCGTTACCCCATGCGGTTTAACACCTGTGCTCGCTGCGGCCACATCTTCAATATCGGCTTTGATTACAGCGTCATCCCCTATACCAGCGATAGCAACACCATGTTCAACCAGGGCGAAGGCTGGCGCAATTATATCGAAGGGCTTATCACCTCGCTCGATACAGATCACCAGCTCACCGGCAACACCTTCATTGAGATCGGCTGCGGCAACGGCCATTTCTTACAATCCATCCACAGCCTTATCGATAACGCCACCTGCATTGGCTTCGAACCTGGCGTGGATACCGAAGCACTCGGCGATGCTCCCTTCCAAGTGCTACAAGATTACTTCACCGCCGAGCGCGATCTGCCCAAATACACGCCCGATGTTCTCATCTGCCGCCACGTCATCGAACACCTCCCCAACCCGCTCGATTTCGTCACCGACATCGCCTATTGGTGCAACCGCCACGGCATCTTCCCCTATTTCCTTGCTGAAGTGCCGCGCATTGATAAAGCCATCGCGCAAAACCGTATCCATGATTACCAATACGAACATGTCTCCAACTTCACCGAGCGCAGCTTCCGTATGCTGTTCGAGCGCGCGGGTTACGAGGTGCTCTGGCATAAACCCTTCTACGGCGATGAGGTACAAACCATCTGGGTCAAGCCCATCCAAGACCCTGCCATCACAGCCATACATGAGGAAACCACCCGCTATAAAACCGCCATCACCCACCAGCTCACCCAGGTGCAAGAGGTGCTCGATAGCCTAAACAAAGAGGGCAAATCCTTCGCCTTCTGGGGCGGCACTGGGCGCGGCGCTACTTTCCTCAACTCGTTTAACATCAACCACGAAACCTATCCCACCGTCATTGATTCTGATGCGCGCAAAATCGGTAAATTCGTTCCCGGCACCGGGCAAGAAATCCGCGCGCCAGAATATCTGCACGATCACCCAGTCGATATCATCGTTATCACCACCGAATGGCGTGCGCAGGATATCTATGGCGAAATTACAAGCAAAAACCTGCCTCACAAAGCCGTCTATGTCTTCCAGGAAGAAACCTTAAAACCCTATACGGGAAAAGCGCTGTAAGAACCTAATCTGTTAGTCTATTTTATAAATAACGTTCAAGCGCCACTAAGGCTGCGCTGTTTTACTTAGATGACGTTCAAACGCCACTAAGGCTTTTCGCCAAACGATTGGCGGGCTTGCAGTCGCAAGCCTTGGGTCGCACCTCGTCGCTAACGCTCCTCCAGTGTGCCACGCACGGTTCTTGCTATCCCCTACCTTGTCATCCTCGTGGCGCGAAAAGTGCTTTGCAGTTTTCGTGAGCACGGGGATCCACTAGGAAACAAAAACAGGAGCCAGAGAGATTACATCACGAATCGACCCATAAAACAATTCTATATTGTATTGTTATTGTAGAATAACAAAACACCAACCCCCTGATATACAACCATACTATTCCGCAGCTCATTCTCCATAAATATCTTGCATATTAACCCCGTTTCTGCTATAGTGATACTGGTTTTCGCTGTCTTTGTTGATAGCTACAGAGAATACACATCCCACCCGGCGTAGGGTGAGATGCTTCTGATATA
>JANQQO010000233.1 GCA_028289305.1 Rickettsiales bacterium
ATAAAATCAAGGAGCGCGCCGAGGAATATAGCGATAAATTCGCTAACCCGTTTGTCGCCGCCTCACGTGGGTTTATTGATGATGTGATTCGCCCGCAAAACACCCGCTGGCGCATTTGCCGGGCGCTTAGGGTGCTGAAGGATAAAGAGGGCGACACGCCCTGGAAAAAACACGATAACCTGCCGTTGTAGCGTCGTCCCACGCGTATGTTCACAAAGATTCTGATAGCCAATCGCGGGGAGATCGCCCTTCGTATTATTCGCAGCGCGAAGAAGATGGGGATTAAGACCGTGGCGGTGTATTCGGATGCGGATACCAATGCGCTGCATGTGGCGCAAGCCGATGAGGCGGTGTATATCGGCCCCTCGCCGGCGGATAAGAGCTATCTCAATATCGAAAACCTGCTGGATGCGGTGCGGCGTACGGGTGCTGAAGCCGTACATCCTGGCTATGGGTTTTTATCGGAAAATGCGCGTTTTGCCGAGAGTTTGAAGCGTGAGGGTGTCACCTTTATCGGCCCAAGCCCGAAGGCGATTCGCCTGATGGGGGATAAGATTGAGGCGAAGAAAATCGCGGATAAAGCCAAGGTCAGCACCGTGCCGGGCTATCTCGGCGTGATTAAAGATGCGCGGGAAGCAGCACGCATCGCCGCACGCGTCGGCTTTCCGGTGATGATTAAGGCCGCCGCCGGCGGAGGCGGAAAAGGCATGCGCGTGGTCAGCGATAAATCCGAGATGAAGCAGGCCTATCAATCAGCGAGTAATGAGGCGAAAAACAGCTTCAGTGATGACCGGATCTTCATCGAGCGCTGCATTAACCGTCCGCGCCATATCGAAATCCAGATTATCGCTGATCATCATGGCAATGTCGTGTGTTTAGGCGAGCGTGAGTGCTCGATTCAGCGCCATCACCAGAAGGTGATCGAAGAGGCGCCAAGCCCGTTTTTGGATGAAAAAACGCGCCGCCGCATGTTTGAGCAATGCATCGCGCTCGCGAAAAAAGTGGGCTATACCTCCGCTGGCACGGTGGAATTCATGATGGATGCGGAGAAAAACTTCTATTTCCTTGAGATGAATACCCGCCTGCAGGTGGAACACCCGGTGACGGAGCTGGTGACCGGTGTGGATATCGTCGAGCAGATGATTCAGATTGCTCACGGGGAAAAACTGCCCTTCACCCAGGAGGATATTACGCTTGAAGGCTGGGCGATTGAGTCACGCATTTATGCGGAAGACCCGAAGCGTGGCTTCCTGCCTTCTAGCGGGCGTGTCACCGAATATCGCGAGCCAAAGAAAAACGGCCATGTGCGCATTGATACTGGTGTCTATGCCGGCGGTGAAGTCAGCATGTTCTATGACGCGATGATCGCCAAGCTCTGCACCCATGGTAAAGATCGTTCTGAGGCGATCCAGCATATGCAGGCGGCGCTCGGCGAGTTTGTGATCTCTGGCATCGCGCATAATATCAGCTTCTTAGAAGCGGTAATGGCGCATCCGCGCTTTGCTTCGGGTGATATCAACACCGCCTTTATCGGCGAGGAATACCCGGATGGCTTCTCCGGCGCTGAGCTGAATGAAAAAAGCACGAAAGTGTTTTTAGGCGTGGGCGTATTCATCTATCTGCAGGATGCGCATCGCGCCACCTCGATCAGCGGGCAAATCCCCGGGCGTGAGCGCCAGATTGGCACGCGCTGGGTGGTCACCATCGATGAGCAAAGCTATTCGATCTATATCCGCCGCCGTAAAGACGGCTATGAGATTCGCCACGAGAATGACCGCTTTAACGTGATCAGCGCCTGGATTTTGGGCAACCCCCTGTTCCAGGGTACGGTGGGTGGGGAGCCGGTGAATGTGCATATTGAATATGTTGCGGGCGGTTTCCGCCTCAACCATGCCGGGGCTACGGTGAACGTAACGGTGCGTACGCCGCGCGTGGCCGAGCGCGGCCGCTTCATGCCACACGGTGTAGAAGAACAAAAGACGCAGGGCATTTACGCGCCGATTTCAGGGATGGTGGTGGATGTGAAGGTGAAAGCGGGCGAATCGGTGAAAGAAGGGCAGGATGTACTGATCTTAGAGGCGATGAAGATGGAAAACGTGCTCTATGCGGAAAAAGACGCGCGCATCAAAACCATCCATGCCGGCGCAGGCGATAACGTGCAGGTCGACCAGCTGCTGGTGGAGTTTGAGGAGTAGGGGTTTGAGGGAATGGGAGATAGTGGGGATTGCTGGTAGTAGTGTCATGCTGAATTTATTTCAGCATCCACCGCTCATCTGCAACAGCTGTACCAGTTGATAAGTGGATCCTGAAACAAGTTCAGGATGACAAAGGAAGGAACCCCGCTTTCGCCTATACTAGAGCTTCGGAGGACGGCGGGCCGCCGGTATGACAAGCGGGGTGGTGGCGCGGATTACCCCATAAAACAGTCCTATACTGTATTGTTATCGTAGAATAACAAAACACTAACCTCCTGATATACAACAATACTATCCCACATCTTATTCCCCATAAATATCTTGCATATTAGCCCCGTTTCTGCTATAGTGATACTGGTTTTCGCTGTCTTTGTTGATAGCTACAGAGAATACACATCCCACCCGGCGTAGGGTGAGATGCTTCTGATATA
>JANQQO010000158.1 GCA_028289305.1 Rickettsiales bacterium
TTGAGATCCACGCGCAGGAAATTCTCGATTTGAAAAAGCGCCTCAATGGGCTTTATGTCAAGCATACCGGCCAAAAGCTTGCGGTGATCGAGAAAAATATGGAGCGCGATAACTTCATGAGTGCGGATAATGCCAAAGAATTCGGGCTGGTGGATGAAGTGATTGAGCATCGCAGTGCCGCAGAGCCGAAAGAGAAAAAGTAACATTCCTGCTAGTAGGGGGTTTTTACCCCAGTGTGGCGTCTATGTAACAGCGGGTCAGGCTCAATTTTGCTAAAAATAAAAGTTTTTACATTCCCATTTCGCTGTGTCATGATGAATATATATGCTGCGCAGAGGTAGGGCTTATGAGCGACGAATTCGATACAACAGATAGTAGTAGTGGCGGTGGCGACGATAACGGCAATACGCTGTATTGCTCGTTTTGCGGCAAGAGCCAGCACGAGGTACGTAAGCTGATCGCCGGGCCAACCGTGTTCATTTGTAATGAATGCGTGGAGCTCTGTTTAGATATTATTCGCGAAGAAACCAAATCACCGCTGGATATTGAAAGCGGCGGTGTGCCGAAGCCGCAGGAGATTCGCTCGGTGCTGGATGATTATGTGATCGGCCAGGATGACGCGAAAAAAGTGCTCTCTGTTGCGGTGCACAATCACTATAAGCGCATTCATTATATCGAGCGTGGCGATGGCGAGGTGGAGCTCGCCAAATCAAATATTCTGCTGATTGGGCCTACAGGCTGCGGGAAGACGCTGCTCGCGCAGACGCTGGCGCGCATCCTCGATGTGCCGTTCACCATGGCCGATGCGACAACGCTGACCGAGGCGGGGTATGTTGGTGAGGATGTGGAAAATATCATCCTGCGCTTGCTGCAGGCCGCGGATTATAATGTCGAGCGGGCGCAGCGCGGGATTGTCTATATTGATGAGGTCGATAAGATTTCGCGCAAGGCCGATAACCCGTCGATCACGCGTGATGTCTCGGGCGAAGGCGTGCAGCAGGCCTTGCTAAAGATTATGGAAGGCACGGTGGCCTCGGTGCCGCCGCAGGGCGGGCGCAAACACCCGCAGCAAGAGTTCTTGCAGGTGGATACGTCAGGTATTCTGTTTATTTGCGGGGGTGCGTTTTCTGGGCTGGAGAAGGTGATTTCCACGCGCGAGCACGGCAGTGCGATTGGCTTTGGCGCGGAAGTGCGGAGCCAAGAAAAGCAGCGCGTTGGCGAAACCTTGCGCCAGTTGGAGCCGGAGGATTTGGTGAAATATGGCCTGATTCCGGAATTTGTTGGTCGCCTGCCGGTGGTAGCCACGCTGGAAGACCTGGATGAAGCAGCGTTGGTAGAGATTTTGACACAGCCGAAAAACGCGCTGATCAAGCAATACACCAAGTTGTTTGAGATGGAAGAGGCGGAGCTGAAATTCACCGATGGTGCGCTGCACGGCGTGGCGAAAAAAGCGATCGAGCGCAAAACCGGCGCGCGGGGCCTACGCGCAATTTTAGAAGAGTTGCTGATTGATCTGATG
>JANQQO010000047.1 GCA_028289305.1 Rickettsiales bacterium
GTGATACCCGCTCCTGGTCTATACCATCCCATGAGATGGGAATATGTATCCCTGCCGCATCATTATGCAATTCGGAAATATCCTGTTTCCCAGAAAGAGAGATTGGCCCTGCCCCCGCTACCGCAAAAGTCTCTACCGCACCGCGTAGTGTGTTTTCTGTTTTTACAACAAGCAGATCATGCTCCCGAGGAATAAACGAGAACCGGTGCGGCGAAGCCAACGTTACAGGATCCTCTTCGGCATACACACGAAGCTGATCACGTTCTTCAACGAGCCTCCCCTTTCCTTCCAGCGTCCACCCATCATCGGTTGCGAAACGCGGAGAGCCAAATGTCCACATCAGCGCATTGCGCGGCAAATAGGCGCGCGCATGCATAAAATCCCGAATCGCCTCTTCCAGCGGTGTATTGCGCACCGACGTATAGGAAGTAAATCCTTCCTGCCCAACAAAAATACCGTTCGACCCATTCCACGCCATCGGCGAAACAAACCGCGCCCCATAGTTGAATAGATCACGCAGCGATGCATGCCCTTCCGCATATCCCGGCAAATGTGCCGGTTTTAAATAGGTCGCTGTATTATATTCCACGATCCCCCATTCCGAATCAACCCGCCGAAATTCCTCAAACAGGCTATCCTTCTCTTCCATGCGTATATTATTCAACGCGCTGTCACCATAAATAATCGCGCCCAGATGCCCCCTGGTGGGCACCGAGCCTTCAATACTCACCCCCCCATCGTCATAATTCTTCATCGGGCTATTAATCCTGAGCGGAAACGGCATATGACTTTCAAACGGCGACTGGAACCCTTGCGCAGAAAAAATATAGCGCTCCGCAATTCCCTCTTCTGCCACCCACTCGGACAACTCATCGTAATGCAAATCCACTAAATGGCGGCGGAAACGTTTCCACAAATCCATCCACGGGTTATCAATCCAAAACCCATCCCTGCCCCCTGGGAATTCACGCGGGGGCTCCACATCATCCCAAGAGTCAAACCCTTTCCCACTCAGCGCATTCACCTCGGCAAGCGTAAGTGGCTCCCCACGCGCATAGGCAGAAAGATCCGGCACCTCTTCCTCCCCTTCGCTGGCATAAGGACCTTTTACTTGCAGCCAATCCCGAAACTGCCGCAACGTATCTGGGTTGTAATCAAACCATTGGCGCGATTCAAAAAACGGATTGATATACACATCCGGATCCAAATTCACCCCAGCAAAAAGATCGGGATGCTCTTCGGCAAAATCCACAAGATGCCGCGCCGCATCCTGCAGGTTACGCTTTTTATAATGCCGCACCTCTTCCGCATACACATTAAGCGTCAGCATGCGTGCTAATTCTGGTGAGGTCGTTGATCCCGGCAGGCTCTTCAAATAATCATCACTCACCACCTCATCCTGCGCACTCCATTGGCAGTTATCGATATCTTCTTCTAAATGGTCATTAATATCCCAATCCGGCTCATGGCACGCTGCGTCCGCCCATACACCCCCATTCAGCGTGAACAACACAGGTATGCTATACTCGGTCGCAAAATCCATCACACCCTGCAGCGAATCTTCCGTCAAGCGCCGCATCTGCCCACAATACACCGAATTGATATCGTAATTAGGGTCAAATACCCAATCTTCATCTTCGCCCTTCGTCGTCCGCAAATATAAAATCGGGATGCGCACCCCTGCCTGCATCGTTGTACTATTCAAAGAAGCATATAATGTCGCAATCTCCCCTGCCGCCTTACGGGCATTGGCGCGGTGCTTCTTTTTCCCTTCAGAAAGTGGTTCTGTCACGATGCTCGTAGCAAACAGCACATGGAAGGTATCTTCATGCAATTTCCGCTCCTCAAGCAGCGGACGCCATATCGTATTCTCCTTCAACGTCACTAATTGCTTGCGCGCAACCACCGTCGCTTCTCCAGCCTTATCTACCACCACCACTTCCAGCGCGTGGCGCCCCGTTGCATACTCTGTCAGGTCTTTACGAAAACGGAACCCAGCACCTGTGGCCGCATCCGGGAACCCCGCATGCGCATGTGCCACATCTGGGCGCGCCATACCATATTGTGCCTTGAAGCGCTTCTCACCATCCAGCACCACCTCAACACGCTCCACACCCTGCTTATCCAACGCCCAACCACTTAGCACCACCTGCGGGTTATGCAGCATCTCAGCACTCGGCGTATCTACCCAGCCAATCGATGCATCGGTCTCTTTTTCCTGTGGCGAAAAGCTGCGATCATGCACCGCCTCTTCCTTCTGAAAAGAAAAAGCATACACTGCCGCTAAAACAGCCAGCGCCAGCAACACAATAAGGGATAGGATAAAGGAACGCCGTTTAAGCCACATCATGCCATTACCATTCACGCCACATTACGTAACACATCATCAAAATAGGCAATCGTCTGTTTTAACCCCTCTTCCAACGGCACAGAAGGCTCCCAGCCCAACACATCTTTCGCAGTGTTAATATCCGGGCAGCGCCGCACTGGATCATCCTGCGGCAAATCTTTATAGATGATTTGCGACTTCGATCCGGTCAATGCCACCACGTGCTCAGCTAACTCGCTGATGGTCTTTTCCACAGGATTCCCCATATTCACAGGTCCAATTACCTCATCTGGCGTAGCCATCATACGTATAAATGCCTCAATCAAGTCACTATAAAAACAAAACGAGCGCGTCTGCGTACCATCGCCATAAATGGTGATATCTTCTCCGCGCAGCGCCTGCACAATAAAATTCGACACCACCCGGCCATCACCCACATGCATGCGCGGACCATAGGTGTTAAAAATGCGCACCACCTTAATACGGGTGTTATATTGTCGATGATAATCGAAAAACAAGGTCTCGGCACAACGTTTACCCTCATCATAACACGCACGCGGCCCAATGGGGTTCACATAGCCTAAATATTTTTCTGTCTGCGGGTGCTCTTGTGGATTGCCATACACCTCACTGGTCGAAGCCTGCAATATCTTAATATCCAACCGCTTTGCCGTATTCAGCATGTTAATCGCCCCCTCCACACAGGTACGCACCGTTTGCACCGGGTGCTTCTGATAGTGAATAGGTGCCGCCGCCGCGGCTAGGTTAAAAATCGCATCCACTTCCACATAGAGCGGCGCGATAATATCATGCCGTAATACTTCAAAATAAGGGTGGTCGAGCAGATGCAGAATATTATCCTTCTGCCCAGTGAAAAAATTGTCGACACAAATGACTTCATGCCCATCTTTAAGCAACCGCTCACACAAATGTGAGCCTAAGAATCCCGCCCCTCCTGTCACCAAAATCCGTTTACGCATAGTGCTCCTGCTCGGTCATATCGCCGGCACACTATAAAGAATTTTTCCCTTGGTACACAATAATTATTCTGGCTATAGTGACATCAGACAAACGTTAAGAAACTGGGAGGAGAGTATGCCCACACTCGCACAAAAAACCTGCACCCCGTGTAAGGGCGGCGTCGATCCCCTATCGCGCGCTGAAGCCGCAGAATTGCTCCACAGCACTCCCAATTGGGAGCTCATTAATGAAGGCAAAGCGCTCAAGCGCCGCTTCGAATTCAAGAATTTTGCTCAATCGCTAGATCTGGTGAACAAAATCGGAAAGATTGCTGAGAAGGAAAATCACCATCCCGATATTTATTTTGGCTGGGGATATTGTGAGGTCACCATTCTCACCCATAAAATCAATGGCCTGCATGAGAATGACTTCATCCTCGCCGCAAAAATTAACGGCATTGTATCCTAAGGCCCGTGTCTCTTGTTGAAATCACCGCGCCCGAATTTGCTGTAGAGATTGATCTGCGCTATGCCAGCGCGAATAATTTCACCGACGCACCCATCTATAAACGCGCCGCCTGTTTCCTGCATGAAGCTGCCGCAGAAAAACTCCGCACCGCCATCACCTTAGCTGATCAATTAGGCTACCGCTTCCTCATCTTCGATGCCTTCCGCCCGCTAGAAGCCCAGCAAGCATTATGGGATCACACGCCTGATCCTGAATTTCTTTCTAACCCAGAAACCGGTAGCTGCCCGCATTGCCGCGGCGTTGCTATCGACCTCACTCTCGTCGATACACCCACCAACACTCCGCTAGATATGGGCACCGAGTTTGATGCCTTCACTCCCCGCTCACATCACGGCAACACCGAGATCTCCAACACCGCGCAAGCCAATCGCTTCTTGCTCTTAGGCATCATGACTGCCGCAGGCTGGGATTTTTATCGCAATGAATGGTGGCATTACCAGCTTTTCGAGCCGCGCTCCTACCCACGCCTAACCGATAGCGACGCCGGCACAGCAATGCTGTAATCCAACAATCTTTGTGCAATCTTTGACATTATCGTGACTTTGCTATATTCTTAAGAGGTTAAGGAGGGAACAACGTGCCATCAATGAATGTATCACTCACCGATGAATTACTGGCCTTAATCCAAGATAAGGTTGCCTCTGGTATGTATAATAATGCCAGTGAAGTCATTCGAGAAGCATTACGACATTTAGACGCTAATGAAGAATTACTGCACCAGCTCAAACTCACTCAGCTTAAACAAGCACTTCGTCCAGGCATCGAACAGGCCGAAAACGATGAATACGCCGAATATTCTTATGAAAAACTAATGACCGAAATAGACAACGAAACAACGCAGTAATGGCTGCTTTTCGTCTAACACCCGCTGCAAGATACAGCTTGAAACAAATTGCCGTACACACCCAAAAGAAATGGGGAGCGAAACAGCAGAAAAAATACATCAAAGCATTAGATGCATGTTTTCATGATCTTGCCGCAACACCTAAAAAAGGCATTGCCCGCATTGATATCCATCCAGAATTACGCAGCTACCCCTGCGGCAAACACATTATCTACTATCTTCCAGGTAAGAAACATATTCGCATCGTCCATATTCTCCATATGCGCATGGACCCCCGCACACATATTTCCAATTAAAACCTTACGCCTCCACCGCCTCCACGGCTTCCACCTCCGGCACATAATGCCGCAGCATGTTTTCAATGCCTTGTTTTAAGGTAGCGGTAGAACTCGGGCAGCCTGAACACGCCCCGTGCAATTCCAACAGCACCACGCCTTTTTCAAACCCACGATAGACAATATCCCCACCATCCATCGCCACGGCCGGGCGCACGCGCGTATCCAGCAATTCTTTAATCTGCTTCACCAACTCTTCATCATCTTCATTCACACTCGATTCTGCCGAGACCTTCGCTTTCTTCGGCGTATTGAGCAGCGGTCTTCCGGCAACAAAATGCTCCATAATCGTCGTCAGCACTGCCGGTTTGATCAGGCTCCAATCCGCCGCCTCCTGCTTGGTCACGGTGATAAAATCCGCGCCAAAAAAACAGCGCGCAACTTCCGGCGTAGCAAACAAGGCTTCCGCCAGCGGCGATTGCTGTGCCGCTTCCGCGTCACCAAAATCAATCGTGCCCGCTTCCATCACCTGCATTCCCGGAATAAACTTCAGCGTATTCGGGTTCGGCGTTGCTTCTGTCTGAATAAACATACCGCCACCATAGAAAAACCAAGTAAATTAGTCAAGAAAAAGCCTTAAGGCCTTTTAAGAGGCAATTTTTTTGACCAATGTCGTCGTACTATGCCCTTTGGATAGCGGTGCTAAGAACACCTTCCCACCATAGCTGGTGACAAACTCGCCGCCCACCACTTCTTCTTTCGTATAATCCGCGCCTTTAACCAGCACATCGGGGCGTATCGCGGTGATGAGCTCCATCGGCGTATCGTCACGAAACAAGATCACCATATCCACCGCTTCCAGCGAGGCGAGCACGGCCGCCCGCGCCATTTCATTTTGCACCGGCCGGTTTTCACCTTTAAGCCGACGCACCGAATCATCGCTATTCAAGCCGACAATCAGCCGGTCACATTTCCCCTTCGCCTGCTCAATCAGCGAGACATGGCCTGGGTGAATCAGGTCAAAACAACCATTGGTGAAGCCAATCTTCGCCCCATCATCCCGCCAATGCGCAATCTGCGTGAGCGCATTCGCTTGCGGCAAAATCTTGCGTGCGCTCGCCACCAAATCATGCGTCAGCAAAGCGGTCTTCAAATCCGTACG
>JANQQO010000176.1 GCA_028289305.1 Rickettsiales bacterium
CTTACGGCACGGGCACGGTGCCGCGTGTGGATAAGATTGCCGGGCCGGGCAATGCCTATGTGACTGAGGCGAAGCGGCAATTATATGGCGTGGTGGGGATTGATATGGTGGCAGGACCGTCGGAGATTTTGGTGATTGCTGATGCGCAGACCAATCCAGGCTGGGTGGCGGCGGATTTGTTGTCGCAAGCGGAGCATGACGCGGATGCACGGGTGATTTTGGTGACCGATAACCGCAATTTTGCTAAGGACGTGGAAGCGGCGGTGGCGGAGCAATTGCAGCAATCAAAACGTAAGGAGATTGCCGAAAAAAGCTGGAATGATAACGGATTGGTTATTATTACCCGCGATTTGCAGGATGCGGTGCGGGTGGCGAATCGTGTGGCGCCGGAGCATTTGGAATTGGCGGTGAGCAGTCCGAAGGCGTTGCTGAAACAGGTGCGTAATGCGGGTGCGGTGTTTTTAGGGCGCTATACGCCTGAGGCGGTGGGGGATTATATCGCTGGGCCGAGCCATGTATTGCCAACCGGGGGTACGGCGCGGTTTTCCTCAGGGCTTTCAGTGTATGATTTCTTAACACGCAGCTCGATTATTGGCTGTTCTGACCGGGCATTTCGTGAGATTAGCGAGCCGACAGAGCTGCTTGCGAAGGAAGAGGGGTTGGAGGCGCATGCGCGCTCAGTGACAATACGGCGTGGGGTGAAAGCAGCGGCGGAATGATGCTGCATGAGCGATGGCACAGCATTGGATTAACGCGATTACTTTAGATGATAGCACGGTGGTGCGATTAACGCCGGAGATTGCGCATGAGCGCAGCACGGCGATTGCCGATTTATTGGAGAAGAATGAATTTGCGCCAGTGGGAGCGGAATCGCTGGGAGAAGGGCCCTATGCGGTGCATCTATCGATGGCGGACCACCGGCTGATTATGCAGCTGGAAGCAGAGGGCGATGCGGGTGTGCATAAGATTACACTGCCGCTTAAACCCTTTCGCCGCATTGTGAAAGATTATTTCCTGATTTGTGAGAGCTATTTTAATGCGCTGAAGCGCGAGACGCCGCAGCAGATTGAGGCGATTGATATGGGCCGGCGCGGGATGCATAACGAGGGGGCAGAAATGTTGCAGGATCACCTGGAAGGCAAGGTGGTGTGCGATTTTGATACCGCACGGCGGTTGTTTACGCTCCTATGTGTATTGCATATAAAGTGATATTTGCGTGATATTGGCAGTATATGGGGTTTTTTTCTTGCAAAACCGGGGGTGTTTCCCTATCACTTTCGCATGGCAAAGGAAGAGCTATTAGAATTTGAAGGCACGGTGACGGAAGTGTTGCCCAATGCGATGTTTCGTGTCGAGCTGGAGAATGAGCATGTGGTGCTGTGTCATACCTCGGGGCGTATGCGCAAAAACCGCATTCGCGTGTTGTTGGGTGATAAGGTGACGGTGGAAATGACGCCGTATGATTTAAGCAAGGGGCGGATTATCCACAGGCACAAATAAAAACCACCCCCTAATTCTACTATGGCTGGTAAAAATAACAGTTTTCTGCGCTTCCGTTGCTCAAGTATTTCATATACGTTGCGCTACGGTTCTCGAAGAACTATTATTTTTCCTCAGCCCTAGCGAATTATGGAGTAGTTTTTAAGGAGACAGCGGGAATGAAGGCGGCAGTTAAGCAGGAGGGGGATAGCATGGATATAGAGCAGGAAGTGTACGCCATTGGCCGTGCCGCGCGGGAGGCGGCTGGCGTGCTGGCGAATGCATCAGAGGAAAGTAAGAATCAGGCGCTGACAGCAGCAGCAGCAGCGATACGCAGCGGAGCAGCGGCGATTCAGGCGGCGAATGAGCAGGATATGGCGGCTGCCAAGGAAAACGGCATTTCTGGGGCGTTTTTGGATCGGCTGCAGCTGAATGATGCGCGTATTGAGGCGATGGCCGCGGGGCTGGAGGCGATTGTGACGCTGCCCGACCCGGTGGGGCGTTCCTTGGGCAGCTGGGACCGGCCCAATGGCCTCGCGATTGAGCGGGTGAGCGTGCCTTTAGGTGTGATTGGGATTATTTATGAATCACGGCCGAATGTGACGGCGGATGCCGGTGCGCTCTGCTTAAAATCGGGCAATGCAGCGATTTTGCGCGGCGGAAGCGAGAGTTTTCATTCGTCGACGGCGATTTTGCAGTGTTTGCAGCAGGGGCTGGAAGAAGCCGGGCTGCCTGCCGCGGCGATTCAGACGATCCCTACGCAAGACCGTGCGGCGGTGGGCGTGTTGCTCGGCATGGCGGAATATGTGGATGTGATTGTGCCTCGCGGCGGCAAAGGGCTGATCGCGCGGGTGATTGAAGAGAGCAAAATCCCGACCTTGCAGCATTTGGATGGGAATTGTCATAGCTATGTGCACGCACAAGCCGATGTGGAAATGGCTGTGGAAGTGGTGAAGAATGCGAAGATGCGGCGCACGGGTATTTGTGGTGCGACCGAATCGCTGGTGGTGGATGCGGCGATTGCGGAGACTGCTTTGCCGAAGATCGTGGATGCGCTAACGGCAGAGGAATGTGAACTGCGCGGCGATGCGGCGGCGCAAGCGATTGATAGCCGGATCGTGGCGGCGGAAGACGCAGATTGGGATACCGAATATTTAGCGCCGGTTATTTCAGTGAAGATTGTGGCGGATAGCAAAGAGGCGATCGCGTTTGTGAACCGCCATAGCTCGCACCATACCGATGCGATTATCACCGAGGATGCGGCCATAGCGGCGCAGTTTTTACAGCAGATCGATAGTGCGATTGTGATGCATAATGCCTCGACGCAATTTGCCGATGGTGGCGAGTTTGGCATGGGTGCGGAGATCGGTATTTCCACCGGACGCTTGCATGCGCGTGGGCCGGTGGGACTAGAACAGCTGACGACGTATAAATATGTGGTGCGTGGTCAGGGGAATATTCGTCCTGCATAACGCGGGGCGGTGGATGTACTTAACTAAACGACAAAGGAGATGCTCATGAGTGTATTGGTTGGACATAAGGCCCCGGATTTTACCGCGCGTGCGGTGATGGCGAGTGGCGAGATTGATGAGGAATTTCACCTGCGCGATTATATTGCAGATTCGCTCGGTGTGCTGTTTTTCTATCCTTTGGATTTTACCTTTGTGTGCCCATCGGAAATTCTGGCGTTTAATAACCGTATCGCGGATTTTGAATCGCGCGGTGCCAAGGTGATTGGGGTGAGTGTGGATTCGCACTTCACGCATGCGGCATGGCGGAATACGGCGATTGACAAGGGCGGTATTGGCCCGGTGAAGTTCCCGCTGGTGGCGGATTTGGATAAGTCGATTGCGCGTGATTATGATGTGTTGTGCAATGGTGAAGTGGCGTATCGCGGTACGTTCCTGATTGACCAGGATCGCGTGGTGCGGCATCAGATTGTGAATGATCTACCGCTGGGGCGCAATGTGGATGAGGCGCTGCGCATGGTGGATGCATTGCTGTTCCATCAAGAGCATGGCGAAGTATGCCCTGCTGGGTGGAATAAAGGCGAAGAAGGCATGAAGCCCGATGCGAAGGGTGTGGCGAGTTATCTCGAGAAGCATGCCGAGAAATTGTAGGTTTTGTGTAGTGTAACTCAGGCTGCATACTTGCCGAAGAACTCCGTATGAGTGAAACAAAACATAGTAAGGTGCTGATTCTAGGCAGCGGGCCGGCCGGTGCGACCGCGGCGATTTATACCGCGCGCGCGGCGCTGGAGCCGCGCTTGGTGCATGGTATGCAGCCGGGCGGGCAGATGACGATCACTACCGATGTGGAGAATTATCCGGGATTTGCCGAGACGATCCAGGGGCCGTGGCTAATGGAGCAGATGGAAAAACAGGCGGAGCATGTTGGGACCGATCTGGTGCATGACCATATTGCTTCGGTCGATTTTTCGAAGCGGCCATTTACGCTGAGTGGTGAATCGGGCGATAGCTATACGGCTGATAGCGTGATTATTGCGACCGGTGCGCAGGCGAAATGGCTGGGGCTTGAGAGTGAGAAGAAGTTCCAAGGCTTTGGTGTGTCGGGCTGTGCAACGTGTGACGGATTTTTCTTTAAAGATAAGCCGGTGCTGATCGTTGGTGGTGGTAATACCGCGGTGGAAGAGGCCCTGTTTTTAGCCAATATTGTGGGTAAAGTGACGCTGATTCACCGGCGGGATGAGCTGCGTGCGGAGAAGATTCTGCAGGAGCGGCTATTCGCGCATGAGAAGATCGAGGTGATCTGGGATACGGTGCTGGAAGAGGTGCTGGGTGATGAAGACCCGCTTTCGGTGACCGGTGCGCGGATTGCGCATGTGAAGACCGGCGAGACGCAGGATCTTAAGGTGGATGGTGTGTTCATCGCGATTGGGCATAAGCCAAATACGGATTTGTTTACGGAGACCGGTATTACGATGGATGACGAGGGATATATCATCACCGAGCCGGATAGTACGAAAACGACGATTCCGGGCGTGTTTGCCGCGGGCGATGTGCAGGATAAAATCTATCGCCAGGCGGTGACGGCGGCGGGCACAGGCTGCATGGCTGCATTAGAGGCACAGCGGTTTTTAGAAGAAAACTCCTAGCGACATCCCAAACCTCCTCCCCTGCTTGCGGGGGAGGCAAGATTTGTTTAGTGAGCCGAAGGCGAACTTAGGAAATCTGGTGGGGGTGTCCTTTAGAAGACAGAGAACGGAATACAGAAGACTGAATAGTTTCTTACTGTCCTCTGTCTTCGGTTTTCTGTCTTCAGTAAACACCCCCCTCACAAATCTGGCTCTGCTTCGCTAAAGCTGCGCAGAGCTCAGATTTGTTGCTCCCCCCGCAGGCAGGGGGAGAGGTGTTTTTTTAGCTTGCAAGACGCTGTTTGACAGCGTTTAAGGCTGCGTCTGCTTTGGAGGCATCTGGGCCGCCGGCTTGCGCGAGATCAGGGCGCCCGCCGCCGCCTTTGCCGCCGAGTGTTTCGGCCGCAACGCGTACCAATTCCACCGCATCGATGCGTTCGGTGAGATCGGGCGTGACGCCGATGACGACCGAGGCTTTGCCGTCATTGGTGGCGATGACGGCCACCACGCCGGAGCCGAGCTGTTGCTTGAAGGCATCGGCGAGGTTTTTAAGCTCCTTTGGTGGCAGGTCGGGTAATGTTTTGCCAATAAAGGCGATGCCGGCGATATCTTCTTTGTCGGATTCTGTGTCATTGTGCGCCGCAGCATCGCTGCCGCCCATCGCGAGTTGTTTACGCACGCCGGCGAGTTCTTTTTCAAGCGCCTTGCGCTCTTCGAGCAGCTCTTCAATGCGCGTGGGCAGGGAAGCCGGGTCGATTTTAAGCCGGGTGGCAGCGCTATCGAGTAATTGGTGATAGTCGCTGACGCGGCTTGCGGCCTCAGCGGCGGTGATCGCTTCGATACGGCGGATGCCCGCGGCGACGGAAGATTCGCCAGTGATGTGGAAAAACCCGATATCGCCGGTACGCGTGACATGGGTGCCGCCGCAGAGCTCGACCGAATAGG
>JANQQO010000178.1 GCA_028289305.1 Rickettsiales bacterium
ATACGCACGCTGCGGCGCAGCCTTCGCCAAGGCATCAGGCACGCTGAGCGCCATTGCCAGCACCGCGCCTGGCGGGGATAGCGTATATTCCGCCACCCAATCGATAAAAGCACGAAACGCCACAGAAAAAGGTGGCACCTCCACCACCTGGCCTTCCGCCACCGCCTCGCCCCCAGGCACCAGATAATCCAGCGGCGCCAGCGAAAGCGGCAACACAATCTGCACAACATCACTCATACCCTCTCTAATACCCCCTATCGCCCCACCTTGCTACCAGAACTACGTAACCTTCCTAATGAATTCCTCCCCCTTGAGGGGGGAGGCAAGATTTTGTTAGCGCGCCAATGGCAAGCGTTACAAAATCTAGGAGGGGGTGATTCTGATGACAGAGGACAGTAAAGAACCTATTCAGTCTTCTGTCTTCAGTTATCTGTCCTCTTCAATTACGCTCAAGCGCCGCTAAGGCTGCGCTCCCACTTGGTCGCTAGTCGTCGCTTGCAGCTCCTCCACTTCTGTCTTTCACTCCCTCGCTCTCGCCGCGGCGTAGCCTGGAGGGGGAGCAATAACCTATTCCCCAATCCCTAAAGCCTGATCCCTCAATCATCCCACAACAATTCCCTAGACGCATCGCGGGAATGCCATTAATAATACAGGCGTAAATACTAGGGATACTGTTATGGAATTCTTTGTCGACACTGCAGATACTAAGGAAATCAAAGAGTTAGCCGCCACGGGCCTGCTCGATGGCGTCACCACCAATCCTTCCTTGGTGGCCAAAACCGGCCGTGATTTCCGCGAAGTGATCGGCGAAATCTGTGAACTGGTCCCAGGCCCGGTCAGCGCGGAGGTCACCGCTACTGACGTGAATAACATGATTCAAGAAGGCCGCGAGCTGCGTAAAATCGCAGAAAATATCGTGGTCAAGCTGCCGCTCACCTGGCATGGCTTGAAAGCCTGCAAATTCCTCACCAGTGAAGGCGCACCGGTTAATGTCACCCTGTGCTTTTCTGCACCGCAAGCCCTGCTTGCCGCCAAAGCCGGTGCTACGTATGTCTCGCCCTTTGTCGGCCGCCTCGATGATATCGGCCAGAACGGCATGGATCTCATCGAAGAAATCGGCCTGATTTATAGTCAATATCCCGCGCTGGAGACCAAAATCCTGGTCGCCTCGATCCGCAATCCCCAGCACGTCACCACTGCAGCGATGCTCGGCGCCCATGTTGCCACTATTCCGCCGAAAATCCTGCGCCAGCTCATCCATCATCCGCTCACCGATAAGGGCCTCATGGCCTTCTTGGAGGATTGGAAAAAAACCGGCCAAACCATTCTTGAGAAAAAAGCCTCGTAAAAGAGCGGCCATTTTCGTCTTCTCTGTCTTCTGAATTGCATCCTGCGCCCATTCCTGCTATAGCCGGTCCCCTATGACGCTATTACCCAACATAAAGGTTATCCTCGCCCAGCCGCGCGGTTTCTGCGCCGGCGTTGATCGTGCCATTGAAATCGTCGAGCGCGCGCTGGAGCTTTACGGCCCGCCTATCTATGTCCGCCACGAAATCGTCCATAACCGCTATGTAGTAGAAAATCTCAAAGCCAAGGGCGTACGCTTTGTCGACCAGATCAGCGAAATCCCCGATGGCGCCATCACCGTGTTCAGCGCCCATGGCGTTTCAGAAAAAGTCGTATCCGAGGCGCGCCTGCGCGATCTACCCGTCATCGACGCCACCTGCCCGCTCGTCACCAAAGTGCATCGCGAAGCCATGCGCTACGCCGCCGAGGGCCGCACCATTATCCTAATCGGCCATGCCGGCCATCCTGAGGTAGAAGGCACGATGGGCCGCGTGCTCGGCCCGGTGCTGCTCGTCTCCAGCGCCGAAGAAGTCGCCGCCCTGGCCGTACCGGATCCGGAAAAACTCGCCTATGTCACGCAAACCACGCTCAGCGTCGATGACACCGCCGCCATCGTCGAAGCATTAAAAACCCGCTTTCCCGCCATTATCGGCCCTGGCATGCGCGATATCTGCTATGCGACGCAAAACCGCCAGAATGCCGTGCGCGCCCTCGCGCCACATGTCGATCTGCTCCTCGTTATTGGCGCGGAAAACAGCTCTAACTCCAATCGCCTGCGCGATCTGGGTGCTGAAATGGGCACACCGTCTTACCTAATCAGTGGTGCAGAAGACATCGCCGCATCCTGGCTGGCTGATGTCGGCACTATCGGCATCACCGCCGGTGCATCCGCGCCTGAAATCCTAGTGAACCAGGTGATTGAATATTTAAAAACCACAGCCACCATTTCCGTAGAGGAATTTGATGGGGTGGTTGAGAATACTAAATTCAAGCTTCCGCCCGAGGTCAAAGAAAAAATCCTCGCCGCATAACGCTATAATAAACCAGTAGGATAACTAATGAGCAACTATATCTCCCCGTTTAAAACCCCGTTCCCTGATCTGCCCGCAATAGACGGCGTAGAGCTTGCCACCGGTGCTGCCGGCATCAAATACGCAAACCGCAGCGACCTGCTCCTTGCCGTATTAGCCGAAAACACCACCGTCGCCGGCGTGTTCACCAAATCCACCATGCCCGGGGCGCCCGTTGGCTGGTGCCGCACTATTTTACCAAACGGCACCGCACGCGGCCTGGTCGTCAATGCTGGCAATGCCAATGTCTTTACCGGCAAAGCAGGCATCGATACGGTCAAACACACCGCCGAAGCCGCCGCCAGTCTCAT
>JANQQO010000179.1 GCA_028289305.1 Rickettsiales bacterium
CCTTATCCTGCACCTGGCCGAACACCGAGAGCGCCTTGGGGATATCATCCGGGTCCATACCAATACCCGTATCGGTCACCGAAAGCACCACCTGCCCATCTTCGCTCTGCGCCACGCTGATATCCACACTGCCGCCGCGCTTGGTGAACTTCACCGCGTTGGAGAGCAGGTTTAACAACACCTGACGCATCTTGCGCTCATCGATCATCAGCGGCGGGAAATGCTCCGGCGCATGCGTGGTCACCCGCACGTCTTCCGCCTTGGCGCGCTCGCTGAAAATCCGCACGCTTTCTTGCATCACTTCACGCAGATCGACCTTCTCCGGCTTCAGCTCGAGCTTGCCAGCCTCACCTTTGGAGAATTCGAGTATGTCATTAATTAGCTCCAGCAAATGATTGCCGCAGAGCTTCACGTCATTCACCCGCTCTTTCTGCTTGGCATTCATCTTGCCGAAATACCCCGCTTCCAGCATTTCCGAAAAACCAATAATCGCATTGAGCGGCGTGCGTAACTCATGGCTCATATTCGCCAAGAATTCCGATTTTGCCTGATTCGCCAGCACCGCAGCTTCTTCTGATTTCTGCGCGCGCTGCGTCTGCTTGGCCATCGCAACACTAAACAGCGAAATCACCAGCGCAAACAGCCCAAACACCCCGAGGAAAATTGCGTCATATAAACGCGCCGCGTGCCAGGCTTTTAAAATATCTTCTTCATGCATCACCAACGCCAAGATCAGCTGCAGATTCGGCACATGCGCAAAGGACAGCACCCGCATTTCCTCCTCGCTCAGCATCTGCCCGCCCGATATTTTCGTCTCATGGCGAATCGGCGGCCCGCTTTGCACTGCAATCATGCTCTGTAGCGCATCCACTACGGCTTCATCCTTCAGCTGGTTGATCAGCATCTGCCCATCGGTGCGCAGCAGCGCCATCTGCGTCATACGATCGACCTCGAGCGATTCAAAGAAATCGAGCAGATAGGCCTTGCTCACCACAGCCACCACCACGCCGCCAAAATTCCCATTCAGCTCGTTTAAGCGCCGGCTCATCACAATCAGCCCTTCATCGCGTAACCAGCTTTCTTGTGGTGCGACATGGACCAAATCCGGGTTATCACTTTCAGCATGCACGGTGAAAAATGGCTGATTTGCAAGTGTCTCTCTGCCTTCCAGCCAGGTTTTATAGCCCTGCTTGCGGTAAATCACCTCCACCTTGCCCGCCGCATCGGTCATCACCATCGCAGAAATCTGCGGCGTTTCATTGACCCATTTCATGAAGTTATGCTGCATGTCTTCGCGCAGATTATTGCCGAAGAGTGCATTAAAATACTGCCGCTCCACCGCGCGCCGCAGCGTCAGATCCGCGGTCAAGAACGTGAGCTCGGTATGATCCGACACTATTTGCCGCAGCCGCTCTATCTCCGTCACACCAGCACGCTTGCTCTGCTCGTGCGCCGTCTGCGCGCGATACAGCACGATCGCGATATTGAGCACCATAATAATCACGCTAAATGCTACAACGAAATGCGCAATGGGTAGGGTGGCACGCCGCTTCGGTTGCGGCAGGTCGTTCAAGGGCTTTGTCATGTATATACTGTTCCTAACACAGCGTCACTGCCGCATAGAGCACATATGTTGCAATACGGGCACAGCAATGCGTGCTCAACCATCCCAGATTGCGCAAAAAAGTCAAGCACTACTGTCATAATGACCTCATAATCACAGGGTTAATTTCATTAATTAAAAGAGCATGTTATCACAAATCTATGAATAAAAGGTTAAAAAAGCGCAAAAAATTACAACCTTGCGGTTTATATTTTGCCTTTTTGCAACCCCAGGTTATCCACCTCCCCTGCCCTATGCACGTATAGTTACCTCCCGTCGTTTCAATTACGCATTTATGTGTAAGTGGGATGACTAGTTTAAGTGGAGTGAAGAGAGAAGGAGATTGCATTATACGTGCAACCACGCTATGGTGCCCGCGATGCGTAGCTCCTGAAGCCGATCACAGGTTGATTGTATCACAGGAGTCCTACTAAAACGGGTTTATACAATATAGCTATTTTTAGGCTATTTTTTAGGCCAGGGTAACGAGGCGCGCCCCGCCTCTAATATATTGTTTTATAAATAGAAATATTTACTATTCCGGATCCGAAATGGTAACACATATCACCAGCGTCGCATTTCAAGGAATCGAGGTCACTGAGGTCGATGTACAGGTGCATATTGCCTCGGGCATGCCCGCGTTTTCCATTGTAGGCCTTGCAGACAAGGCAGTGAACGAGTCGAAGGAACGGGTGCGGGCAGCGATTTCCTCTCTCGGGCTTTCCTTGCCCCCAAAGCGCATTACTATCAACCTTTCCCCCGCAGATTTGCAAAAAGAGGGGAGTCACCTAGATTTACCTATCGCATTGGGATTGTTAGCTTCTCTGGATGTCATTCCGCCCTCGGAACTATTAGAGTATAGTGTGCTGGGTGAGCTCTCACTTGATGGCAGCCTCCTGCCGGTCTCTGGCGTCTTACCAGCGGCGATTGGCGCCTCTGCAGCAGGAAAAGGCCTGATCTGCCCGGAGGAAAATGGCGGGGAAGCCGCACTCGCCGGCGAGTTGGATATTTTAGCCCCCCCTTCCCTACTCACGCTGATCAATCATTTTAAGGGCACGCAATTGCTCTCGCGCCCTGCCCCACAGCAACTCTCTGAGCCGGCTACTTATCCAGATCTCGCTGATATCAAAGGTCAGCATGCCGCCAAGCGCGCGCTTGAAATTGCTGCCGCGGGTGGGCATAACCTGTTGATGGTCGGCCCGCCCGGCGCCGGGAAATCGATGCTCGCCGCACGCT
>JANQQO010000196.1 GCA_028289305.1 Rickettsiales bacterium
TTTACGCCGGCGCATTGATGATGTGATGCAAATTCAGAAAGTGAAGGCCAATTGCGCCGCTTCGTTAGAACGCCTGCGCGATATCCCCTTCGTCCGCCAGGTGTTTATGTAGTTTTCAGTGGGCTGATATGGTTCACATGGCCCATTTTCCTACCCGGGCGGGCGTCTTTTTTACCGTATAGATGGAGTGTGGCGGCAGGATCAGCAGCGATGTTCTGCCATTCATTCACGTCATCGCCTATCAGATTTTGCATGGTGACAGCGCTGTGTTGCTCCACAGAGCCTAGCGGCAGGCCACAAATCGCGCGGATGCATTGCTCGAACTGGCTGGTAATACAGCCATCCAGCGTCCAATGACCGGAATTATGCGGGCGTGGCGCGATTTCATTCACTAACACACCGCCATCTTCTTTAACGAAGAATTCTACCGCAAGTAAGCCAATGAGCTCGAGCGCTTCGGCGATGCGCTCAGCCATTTGCCCCGCCTCCTTTACTGCTGCTGCATCCACCGTGGCAGGCACCACGGTGTTGCGCAGGATACCTTGGCGATGCGTGTTTTCCCCGGCGGGGAAGAGCGCTGTTTTTCCATCATGCCCGCGCGCGATGATAACCGAAATCTCCGCCGTGAAGTCAATAAATTGTTCGAGGATGCTCTCGCGCTGGCCAATGTTTTCCCAAGCTTTTTCTAGATCTTTCTCATTTTCTACCAAAGCCTGACCCTTGCCATCATAGCCGAGCTCGATGGTTTTTAAGACAGCTTTCTTGCTATCAATGGATGCGTAGGCCTCTGCCAGATCTGCGGGCGTTTTGACATGCGCATAGCGGTTGGTGGCAACACTAATTTCGGTGAGGAAAGTTTTTTCACGAATGCGATTCTGCGCGATATGTAACGCCCGGCTGCTAGGATGCACCGGCACGATTTTCTCTAAGAACAACACGGTGTCATGTGGAATGTTTTCAAACTCGAACGTAGCCACATCCACCGCTTCTGCAAAAGCATGCAGCGCTTTTTGATCGAGATAGTCGGCGCAGGTGTGGTGATGCGCCACCTGGGTGGCCGGGCTTTCTTGCTCTGGGCAGAATATATGGGTTTT
>JANQQO010000216.1 GCA_028289305.1 Rickettsiales bacterium
ATTCACCTGCTTGCTATGCAAAAATTCCAGGCTCTCGCGCCAGCGTACGCGGCCCGTCACTTGCTCTACCAAGAGCGGGCGAATTTCCTCCGCACCAGATACCGCAGCGGCGGTCACATTCGCCACCACGGGCACTGCGGGCGCGTTTATCGTCACCTCGCTGAGTGCTGCATCCATCGCCTCAGCCGCTGGGGTCATCAGGCTGCTATGAAATGGCGCGCTGACATTGAGCAGCAAAAACCGCTTCGCGCCCGCTTCTTTGGCCAGCGCCTCTGCGCGTTCCACCGCTTCTTTGCTGCCGCTAATCACCACTTGCCCCGGCGCGTTATCATTCGCTACCTGGCAGACATCGCCTGCTGCAGCCTGCTCCGCGATATTCTCCGCGGTGGGCAGATCAACGCCAATAATCGCGGCCATCGCGCCTTCGCCCTCTGGTACGGCCGCCTGCATCGCATTCCCGCGCGTGCGCAGCAGCCGCGTGGTATCGGCCAAAGAAAAACTCCCCGCCGCGCAATATGCCGCATATTCACCGAGCGAATGCCCGGCTAAGAACGTCGCCTGCGATACGTCAAACCCGGTCTGTTTCTGCAATACGCGCAGTGCTGCAATCGACACCGCCATAATCGCTGGCTGCGCATTTTCCGTTAAGGTGAGCTCCTCCAGCGGGCCGGTGAACATTAGCGTAGAAAGCCGTTGCTCCAGCACATCGTCGACTTCCTGAAACACCTCTTTGGCTTCAGCAAATGTATCGTGCAACGCCTGGCCCATGCCGACTTCTTGCGAGCCTTGGCCAGGGAAGAGTAATGCATGTGTCATGTTGTCATCCATCGTCGTTATAACAAAGTGTTGAGTGTTGCGAGGATGGCATCGGCGGTATCATTATGGCGGAAATGCGTGATATATTTACCATCTTTACCCATCACATACATAAATGCCGAATGGTCCATCATATACCCGCTCATGCCTTCCATCTCGATTTTTTTCGCATAGACGCGATACGCTTGCTGCACCGCAGCAATTTGTTCTTTCGTGCCGGTAAGCCCCGTAATACGTGCATCAAAATTCTGCATATAGCTCGCCATTTGTTCCACTGTATCACGCTCTGGGTCAATGGTGATGAAGACCGGTGCCAAGGATTCCGCCCGCTCGCCCAAGCCTTGCAACACCGTGCTCATCTTCGCCAGATCGGTCGGGCAGATATCAGGGCAGAAGGTAAAGCCAAAAAATACCAGCATGAATTTGCCTCTGAAATCCGCATCACGCACCGCCTCGCCCTGTGCGTTGACCAGGGTGAACGGTCCGCCAATCAGTGCCTCTCCGCTACCCTGTTCACTGCTCACCTGCGCAGGGCGCTCTGTTGCCTGGTCATAGAGCATGCCGAGCATCCACGCGCCAACCAGCACAACACCAATCCAGAAAATAGGGCGTAACACACGCTGTATGTTCATGTTATTTCTCCATTGCTATAGGGGTGTTCTTTGGAAGCGCCCGCCAGCCAATATCGCGGCGGCAGAAGCCTTCCGGCCAATCGATGCTATCCACAGCTGCATACGCACGCTGCTGCGCGTCTTGTACCGTCTCACCCAGTGCGGTCACACCGAGCACGCGCCCACCTGCAGCCACCAAGCGACCATCTTCCTCTTTCGTACCAGCATGGAAGACGAGCACGTCTTGCTGCGCCGCAGCATTTTCCACACCACGAATTTCTGAACCTTTTTGATATGCTCCAGGATAGCCCTCCGTCGCCATTACAACGCAGAGTGCTGTGCGGTTGCTTAAACGCACCGAATGCCCAGCAAGCGCGCCTTCCGCCACAGCAAGGAACAGCTCCAACAGATCCGATTCCAGCCGCGGCAGCAGCACTTGCGTTTCAGGATCGCCAAAGCGTACATTAATCTCGAGCAATTGCGCGCTACCGTTTTCGATCATCAGCCCAGCGAAAATGATACCTTTATACGGCGTGCCGCGCTCCGCCATGGCGCGCACCAGCGGCGTGATGATCGTCTCCATCACCTGCGCTTCTAATGCGGCATCCATCACCGGTGCGGGTGAATAGGTTCCCATCCCGCCGGTATTTGGGCCGGTATCGCCCTCGCCGACGCGTTTATGATCCTGCGCGGAGCCAAACGGAATCACCGTTTCGCCATCTGACAGCGCGAAGAAGCTTGCTTCCTCCCCGGTCAAAAATTCTTCCACCACCACAATCTGCCCGGCCTCGCCAAATGCGCCAGCAAACATATCCTCCACCGCTTCACACGCCGTCGCTTCATCTTCGGCGATAATCACGCCTTTGCCTGCGGCCAAGCCATCAGCTTTCACCACAATCGGCGCGCCGTGCTCGCGGATGAATGCTTTGGCGGCCTCCGCGTCAGTAAACGTGCCATAAGCGGCGGTAGGAATGCCATATTCGCGGCAAATCTCTTTGGTAAACGCTTTGGAGCCTTCGAGCGCTGCGGCGGCTTTGCTTGGGCCAAACACCGGAATATCCGCCTCCACCAGCGCATCAGCAAGCCCCGCCACCAGCGGCGCTTCCGGCCCAATTACCACCAAGTTAATCGCGTTATTTTTGCAAAAATCCACTACCGAGCCAGAATCCCCCGCATCCACTGGGGCCGTCTCGGCCAATGCCCGCATACCGGCATTGCCCGGCGCAACATAGAGCGTGCCTGCACGCGGCGACTTCGCCAGCGCCCAGAGCAACGCATGCTCGCGCCCGCCACCACCAATCAGGAGTATATTCACTGCTGCATCACCCATAGCGGGGCGGTTATACCCAGGAAAACCGCCCACGTCAACGCGCAAACACCCAAGCTTGCCTTAGCACCACAACCCTTTCCACCACACATAGAAGAATAAAACAATCCCATGCTGTCATTCCAGCGAAAGCTGGAATCCAGGGGGTTTTAAATTAAAACTGGATCCCAGCTCAAGGCTGGGATGACACTATGCGTGCCATCACGAATAACCATTAACGATTCACGAACAATACCTTCCCTTAATTTTTATCCAGAAAACTCGATAACCTGCTGTAAACCCCCGATCTTTTTCCTTTTTGTATTAACTATAAAAATATGTTAATTTATGCATCAATATATTCTATTATAGGGATAATGTAGTAGTTTCTCCAATCTGGAGAGGTTTTTTTGTGTCTACAGCCTCCCATATGCGTCATTGCGAGGAGCGCAGCGACGCGGCAATCCAGTCACTGCCCTTCCAGCAACTTTGTCCTGCGTAACTTTTAAGCGAAGCAGGAAGCTAGAATCCAGTAAATCTAGATTGCTTCGCTTCGCTCGCAATGACGAATGACGAATAACGAATAACCATTAACGAGTAACCAGCCCAACCATTTCTCCTAGACGCCTCCCGTCAATCCCTATACTATCCCCTCAACAAGGAGAATCTCCATGCGCAAATGGCGTAATCTGCTCGGTTTATTCCTCACCCTGGCTGCAAGCTGGCTGGTGTGGTCGGGCTTCACTGAGCCGTTTTTCCTGATCCTTGGCACGCTTAGCTGCCTGCTCGTATTGTGGCTGGTCCATCGCATGGAAATCCACGATCACGAAGCCTATCCGCTTTATCTCAAATGGCGCGCACCGTTCTATTTCCTCTGGTTATTCGCACAAATGCTGCTCTCCAGCTTCGCGGTCACCCGCGCGATCTGGCAAGTACAGCCCCATATTTCTCCCGTGATTGGTCCGCTTGCCACGCGCCAGCGCGATGCGGTCGCCAAAGTGCTTTACGGCAATTCCATCACCCTCACCCCCGGCACGGTCTGCACCGATATCACCGGTAACACCATGATGGTCCACGCGCTGCATGCCAGCAATTTCCGCGCACTCGAAGAGGGTGAGATGGACCGCAAGGTCGAAAGGAGCATTGGATGATCACGCTTGTTACCATCGCGATTGTCATCAGCATGGCGCTATTACTCCTGCGCTGCATCACCGGCCCCACCACCTATGACCGCATTCTCGCCGCTAACGGGTTCGGCACCAAAACCGTCGTGCTCATCGCCCTGCTCGGCTTCATCTTGGATGAAATGCTGTTCCTCGATGTGGCACTGGTCTACGCCCTCATCAATTTCATCACCACCGTCGCGTTTTTGAAATATTTCAAAGACCGTTCTTTCGCGGAGGAATAACCATGGAGCTGATCGACATCGCCGGCACAGCTGCCCTGCTTCTCGGAGGATTTTTCCTGCTTTCCAGCGGAGTGGGCGTGTGGCGCTTCCCTGATGTTTTCACCCGGCTTCACGCCACGAGTGTGGCCGATGCCGCCGGTGCGCCGCTCGTCTTCCTGGGCATCGCGTTATTATCCCCGGCAAATCTGGTGACCGTCAAAATTTTTCTGCTCGTCGTCTTTTCGCTGATCTCCAGCGCCACCGCCAGCCACGCACTGGCTAAGGCGGCGTTATTGCAGCAAAAACCGCTCGGCCGCGTCATCAAAAAATCCACGAAGAAGGCAAAAAAATGATCGATCCCATCACGCTCAACAGCATTCTCGATATCAGCCTGCTCGCTTTGCTGCTGATCACGGGTATCGCCGTGGTGGTCACGCGCAATCTGCTCACCTCCACGATTCTGCTGAGTATTTTCAGCCTGCTTATGGCGGCGATGTATCTGGTGCTTGGCGCGCCTGATGTGGCGATCACCGAGGCGGCTGTCGGCGCGGGTATCAGCACTATGCTGTTTTTAGCCGTGTTGCTCCTCACTGGGCATGATGAAAAACGTTCTGCCCACCCCATAATGCCACTGATAGTCATCATGCTTACCGCCATCGCCCTGCTTTATGCTACCGCTGGCATGCCTGATTTTGGCGATCCCAATGCCATCACCAATAACCACGTCGTGCCGCATTACCTCAACGCCTCGTACGGCGAAATCGGCATCCCCAATGTCGTCACCTCTATTCTCGCCAGCTATCGCGGCTTTGACACATTTGGTGAGGTAATGGTGGTGTTCACCGCCGCCATGGCGGTCTGGTGCCTACTTTCCGGCACTAAGCCAACGCGTAAGTAATGCGCATAAAAAAACCGCTGAGCATAATGCCCAGCGGTCTCCTTAACAGCTTCTCTACCCGTTCCCGTGTTTTGACAGGAGAACAGTAACCGGGCCCACAGCCATGACGAGTATCACCAGGGCATAGGGGGCACACTGGCCGGTGTCCACATTCTCGACAACGAAGCCGAGCAGCAACGCCGCCAACAACAGTAGCGAAAAACTACTAAGCTGCATATCGCACCTCTTTCTATGTGCTAAGCGACCATGGGTCGCACTCAGAAATTCAGTCAAAAAGACAGTTTGAACCTTAATTGTAGCATATTTTTTCGCTAAAGTGAAATTTTACGCCGCTTTTTCCCGCGCATTCACCTGCTGTAACACCTCAGCCACCAGCGCTTCAATGCCCTCTGCTACCTCGGCCAGCGGCGCCTCTTGCATATAGGCCGGCGTGGAAGTGATGTGATTTTTTGCATCCACCACCATTTCCGCCGTCGCACAATCGGCATGCTCACCGCCGAGCGCGGTGATTAGCCCATCCGCATCCTGCCCTAGCGTCACTTTCGGCGTGCATTGCTTAGCAACCGCCGCGGTCAACACCGCTGGTGCAATGCAAATCGCGCCAATCGGCTTGTGCTGCGCTAAGAAATCCACGATGAGCTGCTGCAGCGCCGGCAATACCTTCGCCTCTTTGCCGGCAAAAGCAAGATCAGACAGATTCTTCGCCGCGCCAAACCCACCGGGCAATACCAGCGCATCAAACGCCTCCGCCTCGGCCTCGGCCAAATCGCTCACCTGGCCACGCGCGATGCGCGCTGATTCCACCAATACATTGCGCGTCTCGCTGGCTTCTTCCCCCGTCAGGTGGTTCACCACGTGATGCTGCGGGATATCGGGTGCAAAAATCGTCACCACAGCCCCGGCTTTATCGAGCGCGGTCAGCGCCAGCACTGCCTCACGAATCTCCGCCCCATCCAAATATCCACAGCCTGCTAAAACTACTGCTACTTTTGCCATATTGCCATCCTCCTGGTTGTTTATATTTACACCCTCACCATCCCCGTCATCCTCATGGCAGGATTTTTGCTACCTTAAGCAAAAATCGTGACATGGGGATCCAGACATACAGTAAGGTAATACTGGATCCCCACCTTCGCTTGCGCTCGGTGAGGATGACGAGGATTATTGTGTCCGTGTAAAAGTCACCATAAGAAACTCGCCGGCGCTTTCCAAGCTATTTTTCGGTGCGCAGCGCCGTTGAAGATGCCGGGTGATGCGCAATTTCGATAAAACTCCAGGCCGGCGTCTTTGCACCTGTCAGCGCTTCTTCCGCCACACGCGCCTGGGCAAATTCCTCTGCCGCAGGGCTGGCTAGCGCGGTACTGCTATATTCCGGCCGGTCAAACACCGCAATCGGCACCTGCGCTGCGATCACCGCATAATCCTTCCACTGATGAAACTGCGCCCAGTTATCCGCCCCCATCAACCACACGAAACGCGCTTCGGGATAGGCGTCTTTCAGCGCACGCAGCGTATCGACCGTATATTGCGTGCCGAATTCCGCCTCCAGCGTGGTCGCGCGTATCTGTGGGTGGGTGATCAGCGCTTCTGCCGCGGCCAGTCGCTCTTCTAGCGGCGCTGTTTCCGCTGTGGATTTCAAGGGATTCTGTGGCGAAATCAGCCACCACACCGCATCCAGGCCCAAACGCGCCAGTGCCTCTTCACTCACATGCACATGCCCCGCATGCGGCGGGTTAAAGGACCCACCCAGCAGCCCAATAATCTCAGACTTTTTCATTTATGTGTCGCTGAGCGCGCGCAATGCCAGCGCATAGCCCTCGGCCCCAAAGCCGCAAATCACGCCCTTTGCCACCCGCGAGACATAGGAATGATGCCGAAATTCCTCGCGGGCGAAAATATTTGATAAATGCACCTCCACCACCGGGATTTTCAGCGTCAGCAACGCATCCATAATCGCGACCGAGGTATGCGTATACGCCGCCGCGTTGATAATCAGCCCATCTGCCTCGCTCCCCGCCTCCTGAATCCAGTCAATCAGCGTATCTTCGCTATTGCTCTGGCGAAAATCGATTGCAAGCCCCAGCGCCTCCGCCTCCTTCTCACACAGCGCCTGAATATCTTCCAGCGTCACCGTGCCATAGACATCCGCCTCACGCTGACCCAGCATGTTGAGATTCGGCCCATTGATAATGGTGATACGTGCCATCGGTTTTTCCTTGTCTTGCGCCTAGCAGCTTCGGTATAGTGACGGTGGTTATACCATGAAAGCGACAAAAAATCACCGCTTAACTTATTATCTACCATGACCATACAGATCACATTAAACGGCTCTCCTGTCACGCTTGATGCACCGCTATCGCTGGAAGCGCTGCTTGCTGAGCACCAGCTCGACCCACGGCAGATCGCGGTGGAGCGTAATTTAGAGATTGTGCCGCACTCCGCCTATGCCAATACCACGCTTGCCTCCGGTGATGCGGTGGAAATCATCCAATTTGTGGGAGGCGGCTGATGCTCCCCGATTCCGCCCAGCCCGCTGCCACGTCTGATGATAGACTCCTGCTCGCCGGTAAGGAATTTCGCTCGCGCCTCCTCGTCGGCACCGGCAAATATAAAAACCTCGAGCTTGCCGCCACATCCATTGCCGCTTCAGGCGCGGAAATCATCACCGTTGCCGTACGCCGCGTCAATCTCGCTGCGGCGGGCGAAAAAACCCTGCAGGATTACCTCCCGCCGGAAGACTACACCTATCTACCCAATAGCGCTGGCTGCTACACTTCAGAAGAAGCGGTGCGTGTGCTGCGCTTGGGCTGTGAATCGCTCGATCACCAGATGGTGAAATTGGAGGTGATTGGCGATAGTGTGACGCTCTACCCCGATATGCTGCAAACTTTAGAAGCCACTGAAGCGCTTGTAAAAGAAGGGTTTTTTGTCATGACCTATTGCAATGACGACCCCGTCATGGCCAAGCGCTTGGAAGATGCTGGCGCGGGCGCTATCATGCCGCTTGCCGCACCCATCGGCTCTGGGCTTGGCATTCAAAACCCACTCAACATCCAGCTCATCGTTGAGCAGGCGCGTATTCCCGTATTGGTCGATGCCGGTGTCGGTACCGCGTCAGACGCCGCGATCGCGATGGAACTCGGCTGTGACGGCGTGTTGATGAATACCGCCATCGCCGAAGCGAAGGATCCAATACGCATGGCAGAGGCGATGCAACTCGCCGTTGCCAGCGGCCGCCTCGCCTATCGCGCCGGGCGTATGCCGAAAAAAGCGCAGGCCAGCGCCTCCTCACCAGAGGAGGGCACGCTATGATGCGCGGCGTCCCCATCGAGAAGTACCCTCAGCACAGCTTCTTCCGCATCGCCATCATCACCCTGCTACTTACCGCCCTACGCCTCTACTACCTTTATCTTGAACCATTCGGTATATATGCCGACGAAGCCCAATATTGGACCTGGTCCACCGGCTTCGAATGGGGATATTATTCAAAACCCCCGGTTGTTGCCTGGCTCATCGCCTTTACGGGCCAGCTCTGTGGCGATGGCAGCTTCTGCATCCGCCTGAGCTCCCCAATACTGCACCTTTTAACCAGCTGGTTAATATACGGTATCGGTAGCACGCTCTACAATCCACGCATTGGTTTTTGGTCTGCCCTCATCTATCTCACCCTGCCCGGCGTCACCGTCTCCAGCGCCATCATGTCCACCGACCCGCCACTGCTCTTCTGCTGGGCCTTAGCGCTATATGCCTTTGTGCGCGGGGTCAATAATTGGCACATCAAATGGTGGATTCTTGCTGGCTTGGCGGCCGGTTTTGGCATGCTCAGCAAATATTCCATGCTGTTTTTCCTCCCCTCCGTGGTGTTGTTCTTCCTGCTCACGCCAAAAAACACCGTCTATTTTTACAGCATCAAATTCTGGATAGCCGTCATAATTGCCCTGTTGGTTTACCTTCCAAATTTCCTATGGAATTTTGATAATGACTTTGTCAGCTACATGCATACGCAGGATAACGCCAATATCACCGGCCCGGCGCTGCATGTGGATAAATTGCTGGAATTCTTTGCCGCACAATTTGGCGTATTTGGCCCTATTCTGTTCGGTAGCCTGCTTGCATTATTCTATTTCTCCCGCAAAATGTGGAAAAAAGAGAATGATGCCCTGCTGCTCTACTTCATCCTGCCGCTGCTCATCGCTATTTTACTCATCAGTTTACTTTCCCGCGCCCATGCGAATTGGGCCGCACCGGTCTATATTGCCGCTACGGTGCTTGTAACCTCGCGGCTGATACATGTCGCCAATGCTGGTTTGCTCAAACTCTCACTCATCCTGCATCTCACCGTCGCCGCGCTCTTTTATCACTTCGATACCACCACTACCCTGCTTGGCATCACCATCGACCAGGATAACGATCCTTTCCGCCGTGTGCGCGGCGTAGAGAAATTTGCCGATGAGGTTAAAGAGGTGGCAAAGCGCTATCCTGCCTCCACGCTGCTCAGTGATGAGCGCAAAACCGTGGCGAATCTGATGTATCATCTGCGCGATGATGCCAGCCAGCCCGCTACGGTGTATAAATGGAATGCCGATGGTATTACTCATGATCATTATGATTTAACCACTGATATGAATAGCAAAGTGGGAGAGGATTTTCTCCTGGTTACCCGGCTGGATTCCGCGCCCAGCATCTTCCCTTATTTCCGCTATGGTGCCGAGGTACAGACCATCACCATCCCGCTTTACGCCGGCTATGCGCGCACCTTCCGTGTGTATTATCTTGAGGATTTCCAAGGATATTAATGCGCGCACTCCTCGTCATTCTGGCCATCACCGCCCTTTTTATCCCGCTCTTTGTGCTCTATCCTGAGCTCGACGTGGCCGTATCCAGCCTGGTATACCGCGAAGAAACCGGGTTTATTTATGCCACAGACCCCTTTGTGCGCGCCGTCTACGACGCCGTGCCCATCGCAACCAAATTCCTGATCGCGACTCTGCTATTGCTGTTACTCCTCATCGTGCTGCGCTCCCGCCTAGCCGCCCTGTCACAGTGGCGCTTACCCGGATATCGCCCGGTAGTGTTCCTCCTGCTCTGCCTCATATTGGGCCCTGGGGTTGCAGTACACCAAGTGGTTAAGGAGGGTGTAGGAAGGCCGCGCCCGGACCAAACAATACCTTTCGGTGGAGAAAAATCCTACATACCCCCCTTCCATATCAGTGAATATGACGGCAAATCCTTTGTCTCCGGCCATGCCGCGATGGGGTATTACGTTGCTGCCTTTGCCCTCTTATCAACCGGCAGGTTAAAGACCTTTCTCTATGGGGGTTCTATCCTATTAGGACTCGGTGTTGGCGCGGGGCGCCTTCTTCAGGGCAGACATTTCTTGAGCGATATCCTCTTTTCAGGCTCCATCACCCTTATTGTTATCCACCTGGTTTATTTAGGCATATACCGCCAACTGCGCGCCACCCCGCGCGCCTAAACGGCGGTGCAAATTGTCTTCACCAACATGGCCTTAATCGTCTCGCCAGACTGTCTCACCGGGTTTTTCCGCACATAATAGGTGTCATTCTCCCCCCA
>JANQQO010000227.1 GCA_028289305.1 Rickettsiales bacterium
ATCAGCTCGCTTGTATCATCCAATGCTTGCTGAAGAGCTCCCACAACGCTACGCCCTGTTCTTACGCGCGTACAACGAGTACGGAGCACTCGGAGTGACGCACCACGCGGGCCGCGTTAGGGCCGAGGAGATAGTCTTTTAGCTCTGGACGGTGGGCCGACATAACGATCAAATCCGCACCAATTTGCTTGGCAGCGCTGATAATGGAGTTATAGACGATACCTTGGGTAACGATGTGCTTCACCTCTATATCTTTACTAAACTCTTTTTCAGAAAATGCATGCAGCGCTTTGTTGGTTTCCTGCACGATTTTTTCTACTGCATCGCCGCTGAAATATTGGCTGACCATGCTCATCCCAGAATCGGGGATAACCGTCATCAGGTGAATGCGGGATCCAAATGCTTTGGCGTATTCTTTGACCACAGGCAGCGTGGTTTGCCACGAGCTTTCTTCTGTTAGATCAATGGGAAATATGATGTTTTTATACACGTAAATTCTCCTTCTTACTGTACCCGTTCGAGACCTCCAAGCCCTTCGAGTGCCCGTGCTCTTTTTCTGCGGATGGATTGCGATCCTACCACAATTAGGAACAAAACAATAGCCGGTATATACATAATTCTTGGGTTAGGCTGCTCTTGGGGCGTGGCGAACATAGTAATTTCATGATCAAAGTCAATGCCTGCTTTTTCTGCAGGGCTATTGAAGACAACATCCTCAACATAAAAGCGGCGTTTTTCTTCACGTAATAATATGCCGAAATCGCTAAATTTCTCTTCCATCGTTGCGCCAGCAGCGAGTGGGACAAAGGCTTGGAAGTCATCTAGCTCACCATAGCGGTCTTCCCCACGGGTCTTTATTTTTACCAACGTGCCTTCTGGCAGAGATTCTACAAGAGAACGCAGCTCGGGCACTTCTTCTTGATGGTATTTGGGTATGGCTATGTCGATCCACATTTTCGGCACGAAAAGCGTGAGGGCCACCATGAGCAATAGCACCGTTTCGATAATTTTGTTGCGGGTGAGGAAATAGCCCTGAGCCGCAGCGGAGAACAGCAGAATGGCGATCGTGGCCTTAACGAAGACAAAGAGGCCGTGCCAGATGCTTTCTACACCAATCATGATGAGCTCGGTGTTAAAGATGAAGAAGAATGGCAGGATAGCCGTGCGGATACTGTAGGCGAAGGCTTGCAAGCCGGTGCGGATGGGGTCGGAGCCAGAAATAGCGGCCGCAGCAAAGGAGGCAAGGCCGACTGGTGGTGTGACATCCGCCATGATGCCGAAATAAAAGACGAAGAGGTGAACGGCAATAAGCGGAACGACAAGGCCGTTCTGCGCACCAAGCTGGACCACTACATTGGCCATGAGGCTGGCGACGACGATATAGTTTGCGGTAGTGGGAAGGCCCATGCCGAGTATCAGGCAGATGACCGCGGTGAGCATGAGGATGAGGATGACCGAATCGCCGGCGATGAGCTCGACCACCTCGGTGAGCACCTGGCCGACACCGGTGAGCGAAACGGTACCAACGATGATACCCGCTGCCGCAGTGGCAACACCAATACCGATCATATTACGGGCACCGGCAACAAGGCCATCGAGCAGGTCAAAAATACCATGTTTAAAGGCGCGGGAGAACTCGCCTTGCTTGCGGAAGAAGGCCTTTAATACACGCTGCGTGGAAAGGATGAAAATCATGAGCACGGTGGCCCAGAACGCCGAAAGACCGGGAGAGAAACGCTCCACCATCAAGCACCAAACCAAGACAACGATGGGGAGGAGGTAGTGTAAGCCTGTTTTGACGGTAGGGCCAGTTTCTGGCAGTTTCACCGCCTTTGAATTGGGATCATCTGGCTCAAGATCAGGGTGTTTGCTGGCAAACCAGATGAGCGTGATATAGGCCGCAAAAACCGCGAGTGCGATCACATAGGAGCCCGAATCACCAAAGACATCCTTGATCCAGGCAATAGAAACATAGGCAATGCCAGAAAGAAGGATGATACTGGTGGCGACGATGCCAAAGGATATCAGTGTTTGGAAACCAGTGCGCTTTACAGGTTTGGGAAGCGCTTCCATATTTGCTTTTACCGCCTCAAGGTGGACGATATAAAGCAGCGCGATATAAGAGATGAGCGCGGGCAAGAAGGCGTGTTTTATCACCTCAATATACGGGATGCCGACATATTCCACCATGAGGAAGGCAGCAGCACCCATAACAGGCGGCATGATCTGGCCGTTCACGGAGGAGGATACTTCTACTGCCCCAGCTTTTTCACCAGAGAATCCAACGCGCCGCATCAGCGGAATGGTAAACGTGCCGGTAGTGACGGTGTTTGCGATAGACGAACCGGAGATAAGACCGGTCATCCCAGAAGAAAGTACCGCCGCTTTGGCAGGTCCGCCGCGCAGATGGCCAAGGAGTGAGAAAGCTACTTTGATGAAGTAGTTGCCTGCACCTGCCTTATCGAGCAAGGCGCCAAATAGCACGAAGAGGAAGACAAAACTGGTGGAAACGCCGAGCGCTATACCAAACACGCCCTCCGTAGTGAGCCACATATGGCTGGCGACTTTGGAGAAAGACTGACCCTTATGGCGTAACACCTCGGGGATAAACTCCGCCGAGCCAAAGAAGGTGTATATCAGGAAAATAGAGGCAATGATAAGAAGCGGTGGGCCTAGGGCGCGGCGTGTAGCCTCCAGCAGGAGCAACATGCCGATCGCCGCCGTAGCAATATCCATCTGTGTGGGTAAGCCAGAGCGCGTGGCGAGCTCATCATAAAAGAGATAGAGATACGACGAGGTGAAGGCGCCAACGAGGGCCGCCAGCCAATCTAGCTTTGGGATATATTCGCGCGGCGAGCGGCTGAGAGCTGGATAGGCCAGGAATGAAAGGAAAACCGCAAAACCTAGATGAATCGCACGGGTTTGCGTATCGTTCAGCACAAATATACCGAGCGAAAACTGCAAAGGAGAGGCAATCCATAGCTGGAACAGCGACCAGAGGAGCGCTGCGAATAGAAGTACGCCTGCCTCAAATTTTGAAGTGGGCTTACGCGCACCGGTATCGCTCTCGATAACCAGATCTTCTAGATCGGATTGCGAGAGTTTTTTAGGCTTTGGCTTTGCTTGCTTCTTTGTCATTTACGTCCTCGTATACGGCAAGAGTAGCTTCCTCGTATGTGGGGTTGCGTTAACAGCTTGCGTTACGGGAACGTATGATTAGAGAAGGCCCGCTTCTTTGAAATAGCGCTCTGCACCGGGATGAAGCGGCGCAGAATTACCTTCTTGCACCAGTTTTTTCGGCTCAAGCGTGGAAAACACAGGGTGTAGCGTTTTGAAATTATCAAAATTATCAAACACCGCTTTCACCACTTGGTAGACGATATCTTCATCTACATCCGTAGAGCTGACGAAGGTTGCTTTCACACCAAAGGTCTTCACATCATCCTTGGTGCCCAAATACATGCCGCCTGGAATGTTCGCATAGGCATAGAATGGGAAAGCATTTACCAGCTCATCAATTTTTGGACCAGTTACAGGGATGATTTTGGTAGCACAAGAGGTGGTTGCTTCTTGTACCGCTCCATTTGGATGGCCTGCTGAATAAATCATCACATCGATTTTATTATCGCACAGCGCTTGAGCTTGCTCAGAGGCTTTCAGCTCAGAAGCCAGCTTGAAACTGTCTTTCGTCCAGCCTTTTTGCTGCATGATCACTTCCATAGTAGCGCGCATACCCGAACCTGGGTTACCGATATTCACGCGCTTATCCACGAGATCATTAAAGGTGTTTACGCCTGCATCAGCCCGTGCCACCACGGTGAATGGCTCGCTATGCAGTGAGAAGAGGGCACGCAGTTTTTCAAATTTACCGAGTTCTTTGAATGCTGGGCTAGAACCTTTAAGGGCGTGGTATTGCCAGTCTGACTGGGCCACAGCAATATCCAGCTCGGCGCCGCGCAGCGCATTTAGGTTGTACACCGAACCGCCAGTGGATTCTACGGAGCAACGAATACCATGCTCACGACGGCTGCGGTTTACCAGGCGGCAAATAGCGCCACCTGCAGGATAATACACACCGGTGACACCACCGGTACCGATTGTAATGAATTTATTGCCTGCGGCACTGTGTGATGACGACAGTGGGACAAGAGAGAAAACTGCTGTTAGGAATGCTGCAACAATCGAAATCTTCAACATTTTTTTATTTATCATACCATTCACTCCTTTTTTATTTTCATTCCTTAATGGCTTATAACGTCTTAATTTCCACACCGGTCACCGTTGTTATAGATTGACCTTCACTTATGTATAATGGTGAGAGTGTGTATTCCCTACACAGCCATGCTGTGACTGTGTGTATTACAGTATATTATTTGCGGACACAAAATTCGACCAAAAATTCTCTAATTTCCGCAATTTTTTATTCACTTCTTCGATTTCCACCTCGCTTAAGCCCAAACTTTCGCCCAGCTCTTGTACATTACGCTGATACATTGCGTCGATTTGGCTGATAAGCGTGAGGCCTTTTTCAGACAGGCGGACCTTGACCGAGCGCTTATCGTGTGGAGAGCGCTCTTGCACTAGGTATTCGCTTTCGACCAATTTTTTGATGTTATAGGAGACGTTTGAGCCAAGATAATACCCGCGGTTGGTAAGCTCACCAATGGTGAGGTTTTCTCCGCCAATGTTATAGAGGATAAGGGTTTGGATGTTGTTGATGTCCTCAACACCTAGGCGATCTAGCTCTGCCTTGATGACATCCAAGAACCGGCGGTGCAACCGCTCAATAAGCAGAATGAGTCCGAGATATGCTTGTTTCATTCGCTACTCCAATAATAAGTCTAAGCGTGGCGTATTATATAAACAATTAATAAAGCAACACAACCGAAAAAAAACGTTGTTTATACACAAAAATATTTATGTGGCTACAATGCCCGGGCATTCATGAACCCACGCTCGGAAAAAGGACTCATCTCAATCGCCTGTTTTCGGTACTGGGCATAGCTTTCGTAGATGCGCTTATTGATATCACCATCCTGTGCTACATCTGCAACAATTTGCTCTGAAAGGGAGAAGAATTGTTTGAGCAGGTCTTTTGGGTAAAGGCGGATATCAACATTATGCTCATGTTTCAGCGCCTGGAAGGCACGGATGTTATTGGCGCAGTATTCAGCGGTCATCAGATCGTTTTCCGTAGCGCAGGCGGCTTTGACAATAAGCTGTAGGTCTTTTGGCAGGGATTCATAGGCTTTGCGGTTGACCATGAGTTCGAGCATGGGCCCACCTTCATGGAAAGCGGGGCCGTAATAGTATTTGGATACACGGTGGAAGCCGAGGGAGATGTCGTTCCACGGGCCTACCCATTCTAGCGCATCGATCACACCGGATTGCATGGCAGTGAAGAGTTCTTGCGGCGGAATAGTCTGGCTGCTAGCGCCCAGCTTGGCAACCACTTCGCCAGCCAGGCCGGGCATGCGTATTTTAACGCCTTTTAAATCGCTAGCGGTGTGGAGCTCTTTATTGAACCAGCCGCCCATCTGCGTGCCAGTATTCCCCGCGGGGAAAGCCTTAAGGCCGAAAGGTGCATAAAGCTCATCCCATAATTGTTGACCACCACCGAAATAGACCCAGCCATTAAGCTCTTGAGCGGTAAGCCCACCTGGCACGGCACAGAAAAAGGCGGAAGCACGATTTTTGCTGAGCCAGTAATATGGCGCGCTATGGCCCATTTCGGCTGTACCCTGCGCCACGGCATCAAACACACCGAGGGCAGGCACTAATTCGCCGCCGCCATAGGGTTTTACTTCTAGGCGGCCATCGGACAGCTTGGTGATACGCTTAGCAAGGCGTACCGCACCGGTGCCGAGGCCGGGGAGTACCTTTTGCCAGGTCATCACCATTTTCCATTGGCGGATATCCTTCGCGATGGCCGGAGCAGGAAAGCTGGAGGCTACGCTAGCACCCATAACGCCGGCAAGGAAGCTTCTGCGCTTGAGGGTGTTGTGTGAAGCGCGTTTTTTAGTGGATGTGTCTGTCATTGTTCATACCCGAAATACCATGGACCAAGTAGCGCGTAGGCAACGCAGATGACAAGCACTAGCGGGATGCCTACCTTCATAAAATCGACGAATTTATTGTGGCCAGGCCCCATCACCAGGAGATTGGTTTGATAGCCAATAGGCGTGGCGAAGGAGCAGTTACACGCGAAGATAACGGCAAAGATAAACATGCGCGGATCGACCGCGAGCTGTTCTGCCACATTAACGGCAATGGGCGTGAAGAGGACGGCGCTAGCATTGTTGCTGAGGATATTGGTGAGGGTGGCCATAAGGATGAAAAGTGCGGCCATCACGAGAGCCGGCGAGGCACCATGCATGACGGAGACGAGGCTTTCAGCAAGATAAGAGGCACCTCCGGTTTCTTGTAACGAAGCGCCGAGGGCCAGGGATGCGGCGATCATAAGAAGGATTTTGAGATCAAGCGCACGGGCGGCTTGGCGTAGATTGATACAGCGGGTGAGGAGGATGCCCCCTACCCCTGCAAAAGCGGCCACAGTGATGGGGACAAGGCCGAGCGCTGCTAATGCTACGGCAGAAAAGAAAATACCGCCCGCAAGCTTCGCTTTTTGGCCGGAATGAATTTCTTCGGTAGACCACTCCATAAGGAGGAGGTCTTTGCTGTTTTGTAAGGCAAGAATATCCTCCTGCTTACCGAGGACAAGCAGAACGTCTCCTGCGGCGAGGCGAATTTCGGTAACGCGCGAGCGGATGACGCGGGATTGGCGCTGTATACCCAGCACAACGCAGTTAAACTCCCGGTGGAAACCGATGGCTTCCAGTGTGCGGCCAATCATACGCGAAGCAGGTGCGATCACTATCTCAGCAACGCTGACATCCTCTTGTGCGCCTTCATCTTCGCCTTCTTCATCTTGCACCGTCTCTTTTAGGAGGTCTTCTGAGGTGCGGGAGAACAGGTTCGCAATATCTTTACGGGTGCCGGAGACAACGAGGAGATCGTGGGGCTTGATCGCCATTTCTTCATCAAATGGTGGCAAAAAGGCGTGTTCGCCGCGCTGGATCATACGGATGGTGAGATCAGGGTAGCCTTCCAGCTTGCTGGCATCGACTTTTTGGCCGATGAGATCGGAATCGTAATCCACCTCCACCTGGGCCACAAATTTGCGGACATCTTCTTCGCCTACCACCGCTTTAGCGAGTGAGGCACGGTCTGGTAGCAAACGCGGCGCAATAAAGACAATATATACAAGGCCGATGGCTGCTAGAATAGAACCTGGGATGGTGAAATCAAAGAAGCCGAGAGGCGGCACGCCGAGATCAACCAGCATACTGGAGACGAGGAGATTAGTGCTGCTGCCTATTAAGGTGGTCATGCCGCCAAGGATGGAGGCGAAGGAAAGCGGGATCATGAGTTTACTGACCGACCAATCGACGCCCTTGGCGAGGGCTGCCATGATAGGGATGAAGATCACAACAACGGGGGTGTTATTGAGCAATGCACTGATCACCATAACAACGATGAGCGTCATGGTGATGGAGATGAAGGCGTTATTGCGGCCTATACGGAGGATAAAATTGGCTACTTCGTTTAAGGCACCGGTTTGCACAATGGCTTGGCCTAAGACCAAGAGAGAAAGCACCGCAATCAGCGCTGGGTTCGCAAAACCGGCCAGGAGACGCTCCATACTGAGCACCACGGTGCCACTTTCATCAACAACGGGAAAAAAATGAAAGAACAGTAGGAGGATGCTGATGATGGCGATGGAGGTGAGTTCGAGGGAAATACGCTCGCTGGCATAGGCGATGATCGCACCAAACACCATCAATAGCGTGAACCACATATGAAAAGATGGTATATGGGAAAGGAGGCTGGCGTCAGTCACGTATTTGTTACGGGTTGTTCAACCGAAATTCGCTGCACCATATACAGGATTATTTCAAAACTCAATCCCCGGGTGTGGATGCGGCGGTAGCAAACGTTTTTGTGCAAGTAGCGAAGGATTTAGAAGCCTAGAGGAACCGGGGAGTCTCCTTCGCTCGGAGGGGTGTCGCCACCATCGTCCTCTTCTTGTTTGGGCAATGGCTGTAGCAAATCATCGCTGCTGAGAAGCGGTGAGTCGTCTTGTACGGCCTCTTCTTGGGCTTCTTCTGCTGAGGCTTCGTCACCGCCCTCTGTTGCCTCTTCCTCCTCTGTTTTACCCTCCTCAGCGCCTTCTTTTTGCTTCTTATCTTTATCCCCAGACGCTTTTTTACTATCGCCATCATCTTTGCCGTCAGCAGGTTGTTCTACCTCTGGCACTTCTTCAGTTTTTCTGAACACAGGCTCTGGGCGTTTGGTGCGAATGAACACCGCATCAGGCGATGGTCTGTTATGGTGCGTTTTTATACCATCTTTCAGCAAGATAACGGTCACCCGATTATTCTGAGGAGATTCAGGGTCTTTTGGGTTAATGGACTCATGGTCTGCCTTACCTATAACTTTGGCAATTTGTTCTTTTGGTACTCCGGCGCCCACAAGAAAACGCCTTACCGCATTGGCGCGCTCTGTAGACAGCTCCCAGTTAGTGTAATTTTTATCACCGCTATGAACAAGCGCGTCCGTATGGCCCTCGATAGCAACGTAATTGGGCAGCAGGCTGATGATGCCCGCTACTTCCCGCAAGATGCCCTCTGCCGATTGCGTCAGTTGCCACTTACCGGGCTCAAACATGGTTCCATCATGGGCGATATCAATTTTAAGCCCATCTGGCGAACGCTGCATGTTGATATTACCCTGCAGCTCTTCACCCCCCAGCGTTTCTTGGATGGTTTCAGTGAGCTGATTAGCTAAATCGTCAATACTTTGAGAAGCAGCGTCGGCGGCTTCTGACTCTTCTTCATCCTCCTCGCTACCTTTGGTGGTGCCCTCTGAAGTAGTGATTTGAATACGCTCTTCTTGTGGGGATTCTACTTCTTCTACGTCAGTTTCTGGCTCTCCTACGACCGTACCCGCTGGCGGCGCGCCATAGATGATGCCTTTATTGGTGTTCTTATCGGCGCCAATCCCTTTGGATATTGGCCCTTTACCACCACGGAAACCAATCCCCATTTGGTCTTTAATACCCACTGTCGGTGCGAAATAGTCTGCTAGACCTGCGAGCTCTTCTGCCTCTGTGGCGTTAAGCAACCACATCAGCAGGAAGAACGCCATCATCGCGGTGACAAAATCTGCATAGGCCACCTTCCATGCACCGCCGTGATGGCCGTGGCCGCCCTTCTTAATCTTTTTTATGACAATGGTTGATTCGCCATCATCACTCATTTTGGGTTACCTTTAGGATGCGTGATCGTGGTTATAATTGCGAAACCGCCTCCTCAAGCTCAGCGAAAGACGGTCGCTCAGAAGAGGGAATGGCTTTGCGGGCAAATTCGACGGACACGGCAGGTGCCACACCCTTCATATGCGTGAGAATGCCAGTTTTGATACATTCGTAGTATTTACTCTCCGTATTAAAATATTTTTCCATAAAGCTGCCGATGGGCGCAAAAATACCGTAACACAGCAGCACCCCAAGGAAGGTACCTACAAGTGCCGCACCGATAAGTTTACCGAGAATCTCGGGTGGCTCGGAGATACTGCCCATAGTGATAATCACACCAAGTACTGCCGCCACAATACCCAAAGCAGGAAAACCTTCTGCGGTGGTCGTCACCGCTGAGGAGATGGTATGTGCTTCATCATGGTGAATTTCCAATTCTTTATCCATCAGATCTTCCATCTGATAGTGGTCTTCCACGCCCATACTGATCAAGCGCACATAATCACAGAAAAAATCAACCGCGTGATGGTCTTTGACAAAACTGGGGAATTGGTTAAATAAGTCGCTCTCATAGGGGTTTTCAATATGGCTTTCGAGTTCAAGCATGCCTTTGGTGCGCATGGTTTTAAAGATGTTGAACATGAAGCTTAAGAGCTCGATATAATGGGTTTTTTTGTAAGGCTTGCCTTTAAAAAGGACTTTAAAGCTGCCTAAGACTCCTTTGATAACAACGCCTGGGTTACCAATGATAAATGCGCCGGTAGCAGCGCCAAAAATGATGAGCACTTCAGTGGGTTGCCACAGCACTGCAACCTTTCCGCCGTGCAGAACATAGCCCCCAAGCACGGAAGCCCACATCACAATAAAACCAATAGGAAAAAGCATGCTAACTTACCTAGTTAGAACAAGGCCCATTGACATAGAGGGCCAAACGCAGGATACATTTTTAGGTGCATAAACGCAAAGGTTTTTCTCTATTTTGTGGTTTAGTTGGTATGATACCGCAAGATGTGGGGATGAATAGGCTTGCACCAGATATGCGGCCCCGTAGCTCAGCAGGATAGAGCAACAGATTCCTAATCTGCAGGTCGGAGGTTCGAATCCTCTCGGGGTCGCCATTTTTTGGGTGCTAGCACCACCATGCGATTCGTGATATCTATAAGCAATGACCATGCAGCCATTACAAACCAGCTTGTTTGACGATGTGAGAGAGGCCCCAATAGAGGGGCTGGAGGTGATTCCTGACTATATTACAGCAGCGGAAGAAGCAGCGCTGATCGCCACGATTGATCAACAGGTGTGGCAGCATGATCTAAAGCGGCTTGTACAGCATTATGGCTGGAAATATGATTACACCGCCCGGCGGGTGGATGCCTCTATGCGGCTTGGAGAATTGCCGGAGTGGCTAACACGGTATGGCGCGGCGATGCAGCGGGAGGGGGTGTTTCCGCAGGCGCCAGATCAAGTGATTATCAATGAATATCAGCCAGGACAAGGAATTGCAGCGCATGTTGATTGCGTGCCGTGCTTTACCGATGTGATTGCAAGCATCAGCTTGGGCTCTTTCTGCATGATGGAGTTTACGCACGGTAAGACGGGTGAGAAAGTGCCCATTTTGCTCGAACCGCGCAGTTTGCTAGTGATGCGGGATGCGGCACGGTATCATTGGAAGCATGGCATTGCCCCGCGGAAGAGTGACGTATATGGCGGGGTGCGCCTGCCGCGAGCACGGCGCTTATCACTGACTTTCCGGAAGGTGGTTAGGGGTTTTTAAGGGGTATTTTTTTCTAAAAAAGGACCTTCCTGAGTTGGGCCACACTCCATACTATGGGGTATGACCGATTTTTTGACACAGAAACATCTTGCTACCTGGATTAGCCGTATTGGGGTAGAGAACCAGCTATTGCTTGCGCGTAGCTTGGATTTGGGGCTTATCGAAGAGGCGAAGTATCTGCAACAGGCGGACCGGGAGCTTGCGTGGCTATTGCTGCAGTGTAAGCAGCTTGGCCACAGCACACGCTATATCTGGCATACGCAGGATGACCGGAAGGTGCGACCAGCGCATGCACGGAATGATGAGCGGATTTTTCAGTGGGACAATCCACCACCTACTGGACATCCTGGTGAAGACTTTAATTGCCGTTGCTGGGCAGAACCGCTGGGCGACGACCACTACGCACGTCAGTTGCTAATCACCAAGGTGCGGGATAATCGAGAGAGGTGGACTATTTTTACTTTTGCAAGACACTATAGAAACGGTAAAGGAAAGGAAATTTCGTTAGAAAAAACCGGATATATGAATGATGTAATTGATCACTTTGCCAATCATGCCTTAGCAAGTGATGGTAAGCCGGGTGTATATAGAGCGGTAGAGGAACAAATTATAAATAGAGCAAAAGAACAGGGAGAAGGGTCGCTAGATTACGATTTTAAAAGATCTTTTAACTTTGGCCCAGTTAATAGCGTGTTTGCAAATTCCATCGTAGAGGGTGTTTTTGATGGTGACGCACGAAAAGAAGAAGGAGGTTATTTGGTCATAAATGGTGTTATGACTTATAGTTTTTCTGATGAATATACTGATCCACTGCAGATCATAGAAATTACTGAGCGTATCCCTGGTATTAATCGCGAAGAAGCGCTAACAATTGTTCAAGATTTGGGAATTAATATAGACTTTGCAGGCACAGTATTTTTTACCAAGGGGACCTGGAAAACGAAGTTCAATGCTACGGTAAAAATAGATTAAGGGCTAATGAAGCTATAGATATATTGATCTACAAGAGCGGTTACTAAAATGAGCGCAATAAAACAAATGTATAAAAAAAGTGGGATGAAAAAAGGTATGATAATATTGCTAAACCATCTTCCTTTATAGTTGTTGCCCAATTCTCTGATTCTTTTTCTATAACGTACTCGCCATAATAACTCCCAAAATCCCACATAACCGGCGGCGGGAATATAACCAAAAAGTGCAAGAAAGACATTGCTTGCACCATCGGTAATACTCATTTCACCACATTCTTCATGATGTTGGATTGCTCCATCTGAAAATTGGCCCTGACACTCGTTATACGCCTTCCATTTTAGAGCGCGATATGTGTGCAGCCCCAAATTAATCAGCCCATATGTGAGTACAATCGCCAATACTAGCCGTCCTACCCGCCAGCAAAAGGAGTGATCAGGCTTTGCACTAAACACCAGGGCTGGCGCTGTAATAAGCAACAGCCAAAACCAGAAATTTACTGGCACACCAGTGAGGTGTTTGAAAATGTCGTATATAAGCTCAGCCATCTATTGCCAAATTAGTCAATTATCTGCAACAGACAAGCAAAGAGTACACCCCCACTATTGTGTTGCGCCGCCTCTTGGGGTAACATGACGGTGGGTGTTAATATGTGTAAGCAAGGAGCACGTGCATGGTAAAAATTACCCCTGAAAAACTCTTAAAAATGGATGATTATACCCTGGTGCGCACGCGCGAGGAGGCAACCGAGTTTTATATATTGCACGCGATTAAGGGATCAGGATTTACGCTGATTCTATACATCTTGGGAAGTGTGATTGGTACCGGCGAAAAGGCTACAGAAATGGGGCTTTTTGGAGGGGTTATTTATTGCTCCATTATCTGCTTTAATTTGGTGGAAGCGCGGATACGCCCAAAAGTGATGCCAACAAAGCTAAACATGTTGCCGTGGGATCTGCTCAAATGGCGTGCATTCTGTATTATCCCAACATTTTTAGGGTTTTTAACGCCAGTGGTGGGAATGTTGCCAGTGGCGTGGGTGAGTATGCAGCGTTTTGGTGAGAATGCGCGCATGCCTGGAGAAGCTGTGACAAGTGCGGGGGCAGATGCGCCTAAGGATGAAGTGGCACAAGCGCCGGCAAGTGCACCCCCTACCCCGCAAGCAGCAGCTCCAGAAGCGACTGCGCCAGAAGCATCGACGGTGACTCCAGCGGCGATAACTCCGGCGGCGGTGGCAC